>JAYVVA010000384.1:0-3729 GCA_043787435.1 Sphingomonadales bacterium
TTCGGCTACCCTGCGCTCATGCCCCTCATTTTTCGTGTGTTGCTTGTCGAGCGATTGGGACACACCCTGGTGTTAACACTTCAGCCAGGCGCACCGACCAACCCAAATGCGCCCAGCCACTATATTGCCTTATCGCTGCTCACGATGATCGAGGCACGGTTCGCCCTTTCCTTTCGGCGGGACACGGCAAGAGGATCACCGCCTCGGTAGAAAACCGCGCGTTTAGGGGACAACTTCACCAAATATGCACGCGCTGTTCCGGTGGCAGGTACAGCTTATCGCCTGGCTGCACGTTAAACGCTTTGTACCAGGCATCGACGTTCCGGACGACGCCGTTGACGCGGAAATTGGCAGGCGAGTGTTCATTGGTCAGCAATTGCTGACGGGTTGCCCCTTCACGCTGCTTGGTCTGCCATGAATAGCCGTAGGCGATGAAAAACCGCTGCTCCCCGGTCAACCCATCGATTACCGGCGGTTCGCCGTGCGAAGCAACGTATCGGCGATATGCCGAATACGACATTTCGAGTCCGCCAAGATCTCCGATGTTCTCTCCTAGCGTGAGCTGCCCCTTGATATGCACGCCCGTCACCGGCTCATAGCTATCATATTGTTTGACAAGCGCCGCAGTGCGGTCACCAAACCTCTTGGCCGCTTCAGTCGTCCACCAGTCGCGTAACTTTCCTGATGCGTCGAACTGGCGTCCCTGATCGTCGAAGCCATGACCAATTTCATGCCCGATAGTAGCGCCGATACTCCCGTAATTTGCGGCCGGATCGGCGTTAGGATCGAAATAGGGCGGCTGCAGGATCGCTGCTGGAAAAGTGATCTGGTTCTGTGTGGGATCGTAATAGGCGTTGTTTGTTTGCGGCGTCATGCCCCAGAGCGACCGGTCGACCGGTTTGGGCAATCGCGAAAGCTCGAGGTTCCATTCGAAATTCTGCGCTGCAATCGCGTTGCCGAGCAGGTCACCGCGACTGACCGTCAGCGATGAATAATCGATGTATTTTTGAGGATGCCCGATACGGGGATCAAAACTCGCGAGCTTGGCCAACGCCCCCTTGCGCGTCGGGTCATCCATCCAGCTGTTCTTTTCGATCCGCTCTTGGAGCGCGGCCCGCAGGTTCGTAATCAGTTCGCCCATTTGCGCGTCACTCGCGGGAGGATAGTGCCGCTGGACGTAGATCTGGCCAACACCCTCACCAAGCGCGTCATTGACGAGTGCCACACCACGCTTCCAGCGGTCGCGCTGTATCGGCACGTCGCGCAATTGCTTCGAGTAGAATTCAAAATTTGCCTGGTCGAACGCATGCGGCAGATATTCAGCGTGGGTGCTTATAAAATGGTACGCTACATAGTCCTTCCACGTCGCCAGCGGCACGGTGTCGAGCAATTTGCCCGCTGCCTGAATCGCGGTCGTTTCCGCAACTATAACTGTGGGTACCTTTGCGAGACCAGACTGTTCGAGCATCGCGCTCCAATCGAACTGGGGCGCAAGCGCAGTCATTTGGGCACGCGTCATCGGGTTGTAAATCTGCTTGATGTCGCGGCTGCGCTCGGGGGTCCATTGTGCGGTCGCGAGCGCCTTTTCGAGCGCAATGATACGATCAGCCTTCGCCGCCGCGTCGGTTATGCCCGCTAGGGTCTGGACCGTGATGATATAGTCCCGGTATGCCTTGCGGAAGCCATCGTATTTCGCACCCTCAAGCAAGTAGTAGTCGCGGTTCGGCAGGCCCAGTCCGCCCTGCCCGGCGAAGGCAACATAGTGCCTGGGGTCGGCGAAGTCGGGAGCGATCCCGACCGCGACCGGGCTCGTGTACCCCTGCGTTGCAAACAGAGCGATCAAGCCCTTTCTGTCGTTGACCACTGCGACCCGTGCAAGCCACGGTTTCAACGGGACTGTGCCAAGCCGTTCTATGGCAGCTTCGTCCATCCAGCTCGCGTAGAAGTCACCTATTTGCTGACCGATCCGCCCGTTACCGCCAGGGTTGCTGGCCATATCCTCGATAATAGCGCGGACATTCTTGTCGGTCTTGTCATTTAGCACGGAGTCGATGCCGACAAATGTGCGGTCCGGCGCGATTTCGGTGCGTTTGTACCAGCTGCCGTTTACATAAGAAAAGAAATCGTCACCCGGTCTAATGCTCGCGTCTGCATCGCGGGCGTCCACGCCCCAAGTTCCGAAAATGGGCTTTGCGGGAGGCTGCGCGTAACTTGGCGCCGCGAACAACAATAATGCCGCTGATGCCAGTAACACGGACTGACGAAATCCCACACGCATTCCCCTTTGATTCGCAGACGTTTTTCTAGAGTGTGTTATCAGCATGACACGCCTGCCACAATCGCCGCCCAGGCGAATTCGTCAATCACCTCGATGCCGAGCTCGGCCGCTTTCTTCAACTTCGACCCTGCCCCTGGGCCGGCGACGACCAGATCGGTCCTGGCGCTGACCGAGCCAGCTGTTTTCGCGCCAAGTGCTTCAGCCTGCGCCTTGGCTTCGTCCCGGCTCATCGTCTCCAACGTACCCGTGAAAACGATCGTTTTGCCCGTGACGGCAGACCGCTTGACGTTCGAGACGTAGACAAACGGACTGACTTCGCTCAGCAAATCTGTCCACGCCAATCGATTATGGGCTTCGGCAAAGAAATCGACGAGCGCCTTTGCAACAACAGGTCCGATGCCCTCGACCGACGAAAGCTCGACAACCGCGTCATCACGCTGTGCGATGTCTGCGACGTGCTCGACGGTGCCAAACGCCCTGACCAGATCCCGGGAGGTCACACTGCCAACGTGACGGATCCCCAGCGCGAACAGGAAACGCGCAGGATCGGGCACTCGGCGCACCTCGATGTTTGCGAGTAGCTGATCAACCGATCTCTCCTTCCAGCCTTCACGGGTCAGGAGTTCGTCGCGATGGGAGTTCAGGCGGAAAATGTCGGCGGGGCTGTGGAGCCAGCCAAGGCCGAAAAACTCGACGATCGTTTTGACCCCCAGTCCTTCGATGTCGAACGCGCCGCGGCTTACGAAATGCCTCAAACGCTCAATGCGCTGGGCGGGGCAGATCAGGCCTCCGGTGCAACGGATATCGACCTCGCCCTCTTCACGCACCGCATCCGACTGGCATTCGGGGCACACACTGGGGAAGACGAAGGCAGGCAGCGTCGCTTCGGGCGTCAAGTTTTCGAAGATCTGAGGAATCACGTCACCCGCCCGCTGAATGCCGACTCGGTCGCCGACACGGACACCCAGACGTGCGATCTCATCTGCATTGTGCAGCGTCGCGCTAGTTACGACGACGCCGCCGACTGTGACCGGCTCGAGCCGCGCAACCGGCGTCAATTTGCCGGTGCGGCCGACTTGAATGTCGATGGCGAGCAAAGTCGTCTGTGCGCGCTCCGCGGGAAATTTATGCGCGATGGCCCAGCGCGGCGCCTTGGCGACGAACCCCAATCGCGTTTGCCAGTCGAGCCGATCTACCTTGTAGACCACACCATCAATGTCGAACGGCAAGTCAGCCCGCACGGCCTCGATGCGGCGATAGTGCAAAAGCATCTCTGCCACACTATCGGCGCGGATGAGGCGGTCGCTGACAGGGACGCCCCAGCTTTCAATAACTTTCATGACTTCATGTTGCGTGCTGCCGGGGACTGCAGACGCTTCGCCCCATCCGTGAGCGAAAAAACGGAGCGGACGGCTTGCCGTGACGCGCGCATCCTTCTGGCGGAGCGATCC
>JAYVVA010000385.1:0-2127 GCA_043787435.1 Sphingomonadales bacterium
CGAATGGCAGGGCAAGAGCGCAGCCGATCCGGGGTTCGATTTTGAGGTTTGGCAGTTCATCAAAGCGGCAACCCTCGCAGCAAAAGCCGCCGGACACGACATTGATTACCGTGTCGGCACGGGGTCTGTGCCCGAATAGTCGTAGAACCCACGTCCCGATTTCCGCCCCGTCCAGCCAGCCTCGACGTATTTGACGAGCAGAGGGGCTGGGCGGAATTTGGGGTCCCCGGTCGATGTGAACAGCACCCGGCAAATCTCGAGACAGGTATCAAGCCCGATAAAGTCAGCCAAAGTCAGTGGCCCCATCGGATGGTTGAGACCGAGACGGCAGGCCGCGTCGATGTCGGCTATGGTGGCCACGCCTTCGCCCAAAGCGAAGCACGCCTCGTTGAGCATCGGCATGAGGACGCGATTGACGATGAAGCCAGGTGCGCCATTGGCGTGGACGATCGTCTTGCCAAGCGATTTCCCGTACGCTTCTACAGCTGCAACGGTCGCGTCGGTTGTCGCCAGACCGCGGATGACCTCGATCAAGCCCATCACGGGTACCGGATTGAAGAAATGGACACCGATGAACCGTGCCGGATCGCAGGAAGCACTTGCCAGCCGCGTGATCGGGATCGACGAGGTGTTTGTCGCCAAGATTGCATCGAAGCGCAAAACATTGGCAACATCGGCAAAGATCGCGCGCTTGATTTCTTCGCGCTCAGTCGCGGCCTCGATGACGAGGTCGCAGTCACCGAACGCCATGACATCGCCAACCGGCTCGATCAGTGCAAGCTGCGCATCGCACGCGGCGGCGATCAGCTTTTCCCTTTCTACAAGCCGCGCCAAGGCCTTGGCGATCCCGGCCTTGCCTTTCTCGGCGAGCATGATGTCGCGATCCGACAGCAAGGTGCGGTAACCCGCGGCCGCCGATACTTGCGCGATACCTGCGCCCATTTGCCCTGCACCGATCACACCGATGGTTTTCATTGCCACATCACTCGATTTATTTTGGCGCATGATCGCGCTGATCGCCCTTGCCGCCACTGCCAGGTCTCCGCAACCCGGCGAACTGAAGACGTTCAAGGACTGGACCGTCGGATGCGACAACGGCCGCGCCTGCCAGGCGGTTGGTTTGCTGCCCGAAAACGATGTCGAGGAGGCCATCATCACCGTTCGTCGAGGCGCCGCCTAAAATGCCATGCCAGGCGTCACGATTGCGAGCGACGGCGGGCGTTCGGCGGATAAATTGTGCGCGCGCACGACGGCTTTTACTAACTGAACACGACCGACGCCATGGGCTTTTGCCTCGTGTTGTCGAAATCAAGCAAATCGTACTAGTCGGTGCCAGCGGCAAGACACTCGCGAACATGCCGGTTGCGGGGGCGACCCCTGCCTTGCGCTTTATCGACGACTATCAAAACCGTGCCGGCGTCGGTTGCCCGGCAACCCGCCCCCGCAGTCGCGCCACCGCCAGTATTGCCGATTATCGTATCGTCGCCTGTGCCGTTGGCATCCCCGTGCAAGATGGCGGGCTGCCGAGGTGATGAAGTAGAACAGCGACGCCGGTTGCGGTGGAGCCCCTGCGGACTTCGGGGTGGAGGCGTTTTGCCTCGACGACACTCATACGCTGGTGATGATACCCGCTGTCTGTAGCGACGGCGCCCATAATTATTTTTCGAAGGCACTGATTGCGCCCAATGCGGGGAGCCCGGTAACCCCGGCCCAATTCGACGCGCCAACCGGGATGGACGGCGAAACTGTCACCGACGCGCCCGGTCTAGTCAACGTGTCCTACGATCAGACGACGCGGCAGCTGTCGACCTATGTCAGAGGGCGCGGCCTCACAGATTGCGGCGTGACGCAGCAGTTTGCCAAGGACGGAAATGACTTCCACCTCGTCGAGCAGGCAGAAATAGGCGAATGCCGCGGGTCGGTCGACTGCATCACGACCTCACGGGCAGTGGTTCGCTAGGGCGCCGATTTCTGAGGGCGCGCCTCGGCGAGTATCAACGCGAAATTGTCCGCGGCATCGGTCCACTCGGCAATCGGCGACCAAGCCCCCGCGCGGAGCAGCAGTCGGGCGTCACGAGGACCATATTTATGGCTGTTTTCGGTGTGGATGCTTTCGCCTGCAGCCAC
>JAYVVA010000386.1:0-5835 GCA_043787435.1 Sphingomonadales bacterium
GATGACAGACAGCTACTGGATCGCTGAGCCCGAAGATGTGTTGATCGCGAATGCCCGAACCGTCGCGGGTGCCGCCGCCGATCCACCGCTCACGGTCGCAGCCCAAGTTTATCCGGCGCGGGGCGCAACGCTGGTCACTGTCTATACGCCCGATCATCCTGGCTTGTTCTATCGGCTCGCGGGCGCCATTCATCTTGCGGGCGCCAGTATTATCGACGCCCGCATCCACACAACGCGCGATGGCATGGCGCTCGACAATTTCCTTGTTCAGGATCCATTCGGACGAATGTTCGACGGCGCCGACCGGCTTCAACGCCTCGAAAAGGCCATCCGCGAGGCGCTGGCGAGGCGCCAACGCCTCGCGGATCGGCTCGCAGCACGTCCGTTGGCACGTCCGCGTGCCGATGCCTTTGCCGTGCAGCCCAACGTGCTGATCGATAACAAGGCATCCAACCGGTACACAGTGGTCGAGGTCAACGCCCGGGATCGGCCCGCGCTTCTTTATGCGCTTGCGTTTGCCCTGTTCGAATCCAAAGTAACGATCCGATCTGCCCATATCGCCACGTACGGTGAGCGCGCGGTCGATACATTCTACATCACCGATCTGTTGGGCGACAAAATCGAGGGACTTTTGCGGTTGAAATCGATCGAACGGCGTTTACTCGATGCCGCAGAGGGGCTCAATACGCCAGCAGTCGCCGCCGCTTGAAGGCAAAAAAAGGGCGATGCGCTCGTCGCGCACCGCCCTTCTTATTTTTTCTCGGATCAGAACTTTCCGCGCACCGTCACACCAAAAGTGCGGGGTTCCGCCAGGAACTGCGAGAAGACCTGGCGCCCGCCTGGGTATTGAGGGTCGACGAAGGGCGCCGAGTTCGCGCCTGCCTGGAATGGCGTGTTGAATGCCACCTGCGCATAGTTTTTGTTGAGCAGGTTTTGCGACCAAAGCTCGATCGACCAGCGCTCATCAGCACCGCGGAGGCCGACGCGGGCGTTCACCAGGAAGAAACCGTCCTGTGCTTTCTGCGGGAACAGGTCTGACCCGGTATTATAGTCGCCAGTCATGCGTCCATCGATATACACCAGACCGCTCAAGCCACTTTTGCCGATCTCGGGAGTCCATGTGAGCGATCCGGTCGTGACGACCTCCGGCGCATTCGAGAGGTTATTGCCTGGCAGATCGCGAAGCGCCGCATCGAGCGCTGCCCCCGACGCGTTTCCGACGAGATCTTTGCGGTATTTCGCCGCTGTGTACGTCAAGCCCAGCGCAACGCGGAAGTTGTGTGCAGGACGCAATGCGGCTTCGAGTTCGACGCCCTGTGACACCACGCCATAAGTCGTGTTGGACGCAGCGCATGTACGGGTCGCCGGGTCCAAACCAGTGTTGCAGCCGTTCACCGTCTGCACCAGAAAAACGGCGCCATTGAAGGTGTTCAGCTGAAAATTGGTGAACTGCTGTCGGAACGCTGCAACACTAAGGCTGAAGGGGCCGGTCGCATATTTGGCACCAATTTCGAACGCGTTGACCTTTTCGGGGTCGAACTGAAGGTTGCCTACCAGCGCCTGGGCGCCGCCAGCAGCGGCAAACGTGGTCGTTGGAACCCCACCGATCTTGAGTATTGGGGACTTGAGCGCTGATCGATCAAGATTGAAGCCGCCTGCCTTGTAACCCCGCGAGTAGCTGCCGTAGACCATCAGGTGATCGATCGGACGCCACGACAGGATCGCAGTGCCCGTGAATTCACCTTCGCTGCGGCGGCTGTTGATCGCCACGCCGTTGAGTTCAGCGGTCGAATTGCCCTGGCAGGAAAGGCCGATGAGAGCGCCTGAGACGGGCCCGAGCCCCGTCGTCAGAAACGGTGTTAGCGCCGCTTCGTTAGCGACGCACGCTGCGTTGTCGTTTCCAAAGGTCGCATTGAAGTTTTTGACATCGTGCGTGTAGCGAAGTCCGAGCGTCAGATCGAGCTTGTTGCTCAAATGGACGATGTCGTGGGTGAATAGCGCCCAGTTGTCGCTGGTCTGGTTGTAGAGGTCGCGCGTCGATCCCTTGTCGTTGATGCTGTCGAGCGTATCGAAAGCGCCATAAACGATCGGCGAGGCGGCGCCGAACAATGGCGGCCGAGCGGCCAAGCAGCCCGGAGATGTCGGCGAATAAAGTGGTGCGAGACCCCCGCCCGAGACGATGCGGCACGTGGCAAAGCGGCCGTATTGACTGCCGAAGCGCAGATTGTCTGCAACCTGTAGCTTCTCGTTGGCGTAAAAGCCGCCGATCAGCCAGTCGAGCTTGTCGTCGAAGGCCTTGCCCTGCAGGCGAAGTTCCTGGGTAAAAGTCCGGAACTGGCGATAATTGTTGTCACTGTTGTTCGCGCGATACAAGATATCTACCGCGCTGTAGTCGGTGTCAGACCCCTGACCGTTCTTATAATCGCGATAGGCGGTGATCGACGTCAGCTTTGCACCCCCTAAATCCCAACCAACTTCTAGCGAAACACCACCGTCGGTCGTCTTGCCGGCAAAGGTGCGGCCCGGGCTGACTGAGATGTTCCGGCCGTAACCCTGATTGAACGCCGACAAGGGTTGCCCGAGGTCGCGCAGGACGTTGATGATGTTATTGCCGGTCGGCGAATTTATCGGCGTGGCAACATTGTTCAGATTGCCGATGTAGGGATTTACTGAGCTATCGACGTAGGTGGCTGCACAGCAAGCTTCGATCCGCTGAGTGTAGTCGCCGATCAGACGGACAGAGATATCGCTGCTGGGATTCCACAACAGCTGACCACGCACGAAAAACCGGTCGCGGTTGTTAACGTCCACGTTGTTCGTCGTGTCACGATAAAAACCGTCGCGCTTGACGTAAACACCGTCAAGACGTGCGGCCAGCGTCGTGCTCAACGGCCCAGTGATACTGCCGGACAGGCGGTAATAATTGTAATTGCCGTAAGTACCCTCGACGTTTCCGCCAAAATCAAATTCAGGTTTTTTTGAAACGATGCTGATCAGTCCGGCTGATGAGTTGCGTCCCCCAAGCGTGCCCTGCGGGCCGCGTAGCACTTCGACCCGCTCGATCTCGCCGAGCTCGTTCAAACCGATGCCCGACCGCGAGCGATAGACGCCGTCGATAAAGACGGCGACCGAGCTTTCGAGGCCCGGATTGTCGCCGACAGTACCAATGCCACGGATGCGCGCCGATCCGTTGGCCTCGTTGCCAGTCGACGATACCAGCAGCGACGGGGCAACCTGGTTCAGCTGACGGATATCGTTGGCGCCACTGTTTTGAAGTGTTTCGGCAGTAACCGCCGATACCGCAACCGGCACGTCAGAAAGCAACTGCGCGCGCCCTTGGGCGACGACCACAATGTCGCCATTGCTATCAGCGATTTCCTGGGCGGCCTGCGGGGCAGGGTTGGCCTGCGCATGAGCAGGCGCGGCGAATGCGACAGCGACTACAACAGGGGCAGCCGACAACATCAGTCGGAACTTGGGCATGGTTTTCTCCTCCGTCCGGGCATTGTCATCCCGTTGACTGGTGGCGTACGTGAACGAGCCCCGATTCGCCAGCGGTCACACGCAAAACTGCGGTTTTCGTGAGGGTTCGCGGCTTTTTTGCAACAGTGAAATTTCGGCGACGCTACAGAAAGTGTCGGTCTTCCAAAAGTGATACGCCCTATTGTTTGGGCGCGATCACCATAAGCATCTGTCGTCCTTCCATCCGGGGATGTTGTTCGACCTTGGCAATTTCGATGGTGTCGGCCTGTACGCGCTGCAACAAGACCATGCCCAACTGGCCATGGCTCAATTCGCGTCCGCGGAAACGGAGCGTGACTTTCACCTTGTCACCTTCCTCGATGAATTCGTGGATCTTCTTCATCTTGGTATTGTAATCATGGTCGTCGATATTCGGACGCATCTTGATCTCTTTGATCTCCTGCGTCTTTTGCGACTTGCGGGCGATATTCGCCTTTTTTTGCGCCTCGTATTTAAATTTGCCGACATCGAGATATTTGGCGACCGGCGGGTCGGCGTTCGGGGAGACCTCGACCAGATCGAGCCCGATCTCGCGCGCCTGTTCCATCGCTTCCCGTGTGAACATCACCCCCAGGTTCTCGCCATTCTCGTCGATCACGCGGACCTTGGGCGACTGGATAAATTCGTTGAAACGCGGGCCATTCATCGGAATCGGCGGTGCCCCGAGCGGGCGGCGCATCATTGGCGGTCGGATAACAGTTTCTCCTAGGGGCGTCCGAATGCGGACATTGACTGCGCTCTCTAGGGGTTCAAGTCTGCCTTGCAAAGAGCCGGAAGCCGAGATCTGCCTTTTAGCGCGACCGCGTTACCGTGCTGCCACAGTCATCGGCCGCGCAAATCGGGAGGTACGGCCCCTGAACTCAGCAGGGCAACGGCGTCGCCGAGCGACATCACGCGCTGGCCGTCCTCGCCCAGCGTACGGATGGCAACGGTCCGCTCGTCTGCTTCTCGCCGTCCGATCACGAACAGGTGCGGCACTTTTGCCAGCGAATGTTCGCGGACTTTGTAGTTGATCTTCTCGTTGCGGACGTCGGTCTCGACGCGGATACCGGCTGCCGATAGCGCAGCGGCAACTTCGGCGGCATAATCGTCGGCATCGGACACAATCGTCGCAACCACAGCTTGCACCGGCGCCAACCACAACGGGAAGCGCCCGGCATGGTGCTCGATCAGGATCCCGATAAAGCGTTCAAAGGTACCCAAAATTGCGCGGTGCAGCATCACGGGTCGGTGACGCGCACCATCTTCGCCCACATAGCTGGCGTCGAGCCGCTCGGGCAGGACGTAATCGAGCTGGATTGTTCCGCACTGCCAAGTCCGTCCGATGGCGTCGGTCAGGTGAAACTCAAGCTTGGGCGAGTAAAAAGCGCCTTCACCCGGCAATTCTTCCCAGCCAAATGCTGACGTCGCGCGCCCGGTGGCGACTACGGCATCGCGGAGATCGCTCTCAGCACGGTCCCACATCTCGTCGCTGCCGAAGCGTTTGTCGGGGCGGAGTGCCAACTTGATCGCGTAATTATCGAAGCCCAGATCCTTGTACACCCGATCGAGCAGGTCGCAGAACAACCGCACTTCCTCGACAATCTGATCTTGTCGGCAAAAAATATGGCCGTCGTCTTGCGTGAACTGTCGAACCCGCATGATGCCGTGCAGCGCGCCATGCGGTTCGTTGCGGTGGCAGCAGCCCATTTCCGCCATGCGCAGGGGCAGGTCGCGGTAGCTCTTGATCCCCTGTCGAAAGATCAGGACGTGGGCCGGGCAATTCATCGGCTTGAGCGCCATCAAGTCGGCATTGGTGTTGACGATCGGTCCCTCGTCCTCGGCGCTCGGGATATCGTCCGGAACGATAAACATGTTCTCGCGATATTTTCCCCAATGCCCCGATGCTTCCCATTGGCGCGCGTCCATGATCTGCGGTGTCTTGACCTCGGCGTACCCGGCGTCATCAATCGCCCGACGCATATACGCCTCGAGCTGACGCCATATCATATACCCCTTGGGGTGCCAGAACACGCTGCCGTGGGCCTCGGCCTGCAAGTGGAACAAGTCCATGTCCTGACCGATGCGTCGGTGGTCGCGCTTGGCAGCCTCTTCGAGGCGAACAAGGTGCGCGTCGAGTTGCTTCTTGTTGAGCCAGCCCGTCCCATAGATGCGACTGAGCATCGCGTTTTTTTGGTCGCCGCGCCAATAGGCGCCCGACACTCGTGTCAGTTTGAACGCCGCCGGGTCGAGTTTGCCCGTCGATGGCAGATGCGGCCCTCGACACATGTCCATCCAGGCGTTGTCCGCTCGCCCCGCGCGATATACCGTTAT
>JAYVVA010000387.1:0-1571 GCA_043787435.1 Sphingomonadales bacterium
GGCGCTCCGGCTTGGCGACCTTGACTGCCTTTTGAGGGTAGCGCGCCGGGTCGCCCCGCGCAAAGGCGGCACAGCAATCGATAAGAGGACATTGCCCGCACCGCGGACTTCGCGGGACGCACACCGTGGCACCCAAATCCATCATCGACTGCGCGAAGTCGCCGCAGCGCGTGTCGGGGGTAATTGTTTCAGCCAAGCGCCGCAGCTGGGGCTTTGCCGCTGGCAACGGCAATTCGACTGCGAAAATCCGTGACACGACACGTTCGACGTTGCCGTCCACCACGACTGCGCGTTGTCCAAACGCAATCGCCGCGATTGCTGCAGCCGTGTAGGCGCCCACCCCCGGCAATAAGCGCAGACCGCCCTCTCCCTGGGGAAAGCCGCGTGCGGCCAGAACGCGCGCACACGCCACCAAGTTACGAGCGCGCGAATAATATCCAAGGCCTGCCCAGGCCGCCATGACATCAGCTTCGTCGGCCGCCGCTAAGGCAGCCACGGTCGGCCACCGCAACATGAATCGCTCGAAATAGGCTTTTACCGACGTAACCGTGGTTTGCTGCAGCATGATTTCCGACAGCCAAACCCGATAGGGGTCGGGCAGTGGTGCTCCCGGTCCGTTTCGCCACGGCAAGACGCGTGCGTTGGTGTCGTACCAGGCCAACAAAGACCCAGCGATGCAAGAGATATCGACGGACACGGTTTGCTTGTGGCATGGACCGTTGAAATGGCGAAGCATCCCATCCCCAAACCCGAACCTACCCGCGCCAATCGGGCACGCGCAGTCGCCGATATCGTGCCCGATGTCGGCCGTGCAGCGTTCCGTCGATTCGGCTTCGTGCAATCTGCAGTGGTCAGTCGTTGGTCGGAGATCGTGGGCGAACGATATGCGCACGCATCCGCCCCCGAATCGATCCGATTTCCCCACGGCAAACGTGAAGAGGGCATCCTCACCGTAGTTGCGTCGGGCGCGCACGCGCCCATGATGCAGCACGTCGCACCGACCATCATTGAGCGGGTCAATCGCTTTTTTGGGTATGCCGCAGTCGTCAAAGTCGTGATCCGTCAAGGCACGTTGCCTGCACGCCCGCGCCGCGCGGCGCCACAGCCGTCAGTGGCAGTCCCGATTGATCTGGGTGAGTCACTGCGTACGATTGCCGACCCCGAATTGAAAACTGTCCTCGAATCGCTCGCGCGTGGCATCGCCGCTGCCCGCGACGTTCCCATTCTTGGAAAGATCAGCTGATGCGACTCATATTGACCCTGCTTGCGCTTCTTTCACTTGGAGCGGGAAAACCGATCGAGTGGACGAAGTCGGTTTCGCGCACCCCGGTGGGGTCTTATGTGATCGGCAATCCCGCCGCCAAGGTGCGGCTGGTTGAATTTATGTCGTACACCTGTCCTCATTGCGGTCATTTTGCCGCTGCAGGAACCCCCGCGCTCATGCGTACTTATGTCGCCCGTGGGTTGGTGGCATTCGAAATTCGAAATGCCGTGCGCGATCCGCTTGACCTCGCAGCTGCCATTGCAACGCGCTGTGGCCCGGCGAAGAGCTTCCCTGGCAACCACGAAGC
>JAYVVA010000388.1:0-2404 GCA_043787435.1 Sphingomonadales bacterium
GCGGGCGCCTTCGTCTATTGCGATGGCGCAAATTTCAACGCGATTGTCGGGCGCGTCCGCCCAGGCGACCTTGGTGTCGACGCGATGCACATCAATCTCCACAAAACCTTCAGTACCCCGCACGGCGGCGGTGGGCCGGGGTCCGGACCGGTCGTATTCTCCGCCGCGTTAAGCCCGTTCGCCCCCTTGCCCTTTGTCGAAAAGCGGGGCGATCACTTTGAGCTGATCGAAGAAGAAACCGCCGGGGACAACCACGCCGCTTCGTTCGGTCGCATGGTCGCTTTCCATGGACAGATGGGGATGTTTACCCGCGCGCTCAGCTACATTATGAGCCACGGTGCGGATGGATTGCGGCAGGTGTCCGGCGATGCCGTGCTCAATGCCAATTACATCTTGCGCAGCCTTGAAGCGACGCTTGACGCGCCGTTCGCGCGGAGTGGACCGTGCATGCACGAAGCATTGTTCAGCGACGATGGAATGGCCGACGGGTTCACCACCCTCGATATCGCCAAAGGGCTGATTGACGAGGGGTTCCACCCCATGACAGTCTATTTTCCGCTGGTGGTCCATGGTGCTATGCTCGTCGAGCCGACTGAAACGGAAAGCAGGGCGGGGATCGACCAGTTTATCGGGGCGCTGCGCAGTGTCGCGGAGCGCGCCAAGGCAGGGGACGCAAGCCTTAAATCGGCGCCGCATTTCGCGCCGCGGCGGCGGCTGGATGAAACTCTGGCAGCCCGAAAGCCTGTGCTGGTGTGGACCGAGCCCGTGCTCGCAGCGGCGGCCGAATAGTCGGGGTTTCGCCGCGTTTGTCCCTTGCCCCATGTGACCGGCGAGTGAGCCATATTTGCCACGGCTGCCAAAAATTCGCGGAATCAGACCTGGCTTTAAGCTGTTGACTGTTTGACACACCGCATGTCTTCAGCCGACGTAACGTGGCGCAAGTCCGACCACCGGGTCGGCAACTCGTGCAATTCAAACGGGGGGCTATCAAATGACTCGACTGACGCGCCAGACGCTCGCCAAATCCTTTCTAGCTAGCTCGGTTACGGGCTTTGCCCTCATCGCAGCCAATCCGGCGTTGGCTCAATCAACACCAGCTGCATCCGACGCCACAGCCAAGGATGCCGCTTCGGAGATCGTTGTCATCGGGACGCGCCGTCTCGATCGGTCAGTCACCAATTCGGCTTCCCCGGTCGACGTAATCGGCGCGGCGGAGCTGTCAGCGCAGCCGGCGGCCAACATGTTGGATGCGATCAAGAATTTGGTGCCGTCGTTCTTCGTCGGGCAGAACACGATTTCGGACGCGTCCTCCTTCGTACGTGCGCCGTCGCTGCGCGGCCTCCCCGGTGATGAAATCCTCGTCATGCTCGACGGCAAGCGCTACAACCGCTCCGCACTGGTTCAGGTGTACACGGGCGGCGATACGGCATTGTCCTTCGGGTCGCAGGGATCTGACATTTCCGCCATTCCCGCAATCGCGATCAAGAGCCTCCAGATCTTGCGTGACGGGGCGACTGCACAATACGGATCAGACGCGATCGGCGGCGTGCTGAACTACGGGCTGCGCGACGATGCCGGCTTCGAGGCACAGGCGCGCTATGGGCAGTATTACGATCACGGGGATGGCGAGAGCAAGCAATTCGCCGCGAACGTGGGGTTCAAGCTTGGCGATATGGGCTTTGTAAACCTGTCGGGCGAATACGACGACGATGGCCAGACGAGCCGCGGAGCGACACGCCCGATCGCCGTGGTTTTTGCACAGAATAATCCGGCATTGGCGACCAGCTTGCCCAATTACCCGGGCCCGGCACAGATCTGGGGATCATCTCCCAGCCATGGTTACAAGCTGCTGCTGAATTCCGCTCTCGATGTAACGTCAACCAGCAAAATCTACTTTTTCGCCAATCTTGCCCACAGCGAAGCAAACGAGAGTTTCAACTTTCGCTCGCCGATCTCGGCTCCCACGCCGCTTGTCGTGAACGACGGTTCGGGGACGCCAGCGACGAAGAGCCCAGGCGCCAATGGGTCATTTTCGCCGATCTATCTGACCGCGTGCCCGGCCGCCAATGCGACGTGCCCTACTGGCGGTTTTGTGCAGGACGCCAATACATTCCTGTTCAGCTCGATTTACCCAGCTGGCTTTACGCCGCGCTTTACCGGCGTGACGGATGAAGCGTTCGGTACACTTGGCTATAAAGGGACGACGGGCGGGGGTTTGCGCTATGATCTTTCCGGATCTCTGAGCCGCAACTCGCTCGACTTGTCGATGACCAAGTCGCTGAGTGCGTCATATGGTCCGCAGAGCCAGACCAGTTTCAGGTTTGGCAAGTTGATCCAGAGTGAACTCGATGGAAACCTCGACCTCAGCTACCCGATCGAGGCCGGCCTCGCCAGTCCGATCACG
>JAYVVA010000389.1:0-1513 GCA_043787435.1 Sphingomonadales bacterium
CTGTGAAGATGATCGTTCCTCTTTGACGTGGGACCATGCGTCATGCCGCTTCGCGCCCAACCAGAAAACCGCCAAAGCATGCCATTTTTCAGACCTTGCGGTAAACGCGCTCCGTCGCCTCGGTAATCGGAAAGTTCACGGTGGCCCGATGTCGAACATCACGACCTCGGGCGGCCCTATGTCATGCTCGATAGCTTCGAACATCGCCACGACGTCGTCCTATTTGCGAGCGACACCTGGAAATGCACGCGCCGACAGACCGTAGCAACGGATCGACTGGGCGAGTGTCTCGCACTTGTCGGCATTTGTCGCACGGCGATTTACGCATGCGGACAGCTCTTCTCGGGCAAACGCCCGTGCCCACGACCAATGCAGCTCCGCTCATCGTCTCTCCCCCCGGTTGTCGGTATCCGGCTAAGCTTCCTATATGTGCCACACTTCGGCATGAAAACGACTCCGAAATGTAAAGGCAGCAAATGAGCGCAGACGGCACGATAAGTATCCGGGTGAACGGCGAGCACCGGCGCGTTAACGCGGGAATAAGCTTTGCCGACCTCGCTAACGAGCTGGGATTGGATCCGGCACGGGTTGCGGTGGAACGTAACCTCGAGATCGTGCCGCGCTCGACGCTGGCTCACGTCCTCGTCGCGGACGGGGATGAGATCGAGATCGTGACGTTCGTGGGCGGAGGCGATTGCGAGGTCGACGACAACTGGACCGTCGCGGGTCGAAATTTCAGCTCCCGGCTGATTGTGGGCACCGGAAAATATAAATCTTTTGAAGAAAATGCGGCGGCGGTCGCAGCATCGGGCGCCGAGATCGTCACAGTGGCTGTGCGACGTGTAAATATCAGCGATCGAAACGCACCGATGTTGACCGATTTCATCGACCCAACGAAGATCGTTTACCTTCCTAATACTGCCGGATGCTTTACCGCCGATGACGCCATCCGCACCCTGCGGCTTGCACGCGAAGCCGGCGGTTGGGATCTGGTAAAACTCGAGGTGCTGGGCGAAGCCATAACGCTCTACCCTGATATGCGCGAAACGTTGAAAGCAACCGAGGTACTGGTGCACGAGGGTTTCAAGCCGATGGTCTATTGCGTGGACGACCCTATTGCCGCCAAGCAGCTTGAGGAAGCAGGAGCAGTGGCGATCATGCCCCTTGGCGCGCCGATTGGGTCCGGCCTCGGCATCCAGAACCGGGTCACAATCCGCTTGATCGTCGAGGGAGCGAAAGTGCCGGTGCTGGTCGACGCGGGGGTAGGTACTGCGTCCGATGCGGCGGTGGCAATGGAGCTGGGCTGTGACGGTGTACTTATGAACACCGCGATCGCAGAGGCCAAGGACCCGATCCGCATGGCGCGCGCGATGCGTCTCGCCGTCGAGGGCGGGCGGCTGGCTTATCGCAGTGGCCGGATGGGCTTGCGCCGTTATGCCGACCCTTCGTCACCTTTGGCAGGGCTTATCTAACGGAACCGAAAATCACTTCGCCCGTTTCCAGAAACGTCACT
>JAYVVA010000390.1:0-2127 GCA_043787435.1 Sphingomonadales bacterium
CCTGACGACCCCGGAACCGCAATGAGATCGGCAAGCCCGCTGAGACGCGGGCTTTTAATAATTCTGTGGCCAGGACTTTATCACTTCGAGACTCGGGACCGTTTAGGGCCGTGCGTGACGCCCAAGCCGCCGTCTCGCGCCACACCTCGAATTTGCACGCCTACAAAGCCTCGGAAATGCGGCATTAATTTAGGCCCGCTTGAAATAAACATAAATAAATTCAATTACTTAGACTCGGTGGCGCGCCCGACTGGATTCGAACCAGTGGCCTCAAGATTAGAAGTCTCGTGCTCTATCCATCTGAGCTACGGGCGCGTCTATTGTGCCCTAACGCGAAACCATTCTAGGCTCCAGTCATGACCAACCGAGACAAACCAAAACACGTTAGCGCCCGCGATGTCGAGCGCGACGGATTTCGCTATTTCGACTTCATGATGGCCGCATTTGTCGCGATTTTGCTTTTGTCGAACGTAATCGGCGCAGCGAAACCGGCGCAGCTGTGGGGCTTCACATTCGGTGCGGGCATCTTATTTTTTCCACTAAGCTATCTGCTGGGCGACATCCTGACAGAAGTCTATGGCTACGGCCGCGCGCGCCGTTGCGTCTGGGCCGGATTTGCCGCGGTGCTGTTCATGGCGTTTATGTCTTGGGTTGTTGTGTCATTACCGCCTGCGCCGGGTTGGAAAGGGCAGGCCGCCTATGAGAGCGTGTTCGGGCAGGTTCCCCGTATCGTGCTTGCCTCGGTCGCAGCGTTTTGGGCCGGTGAGTTCGTCAACGCCTTTGTCATGGCCAAGATGAAGATCGCAACGCAAGGCAAATACCTGTGGACACGGACAATCAGTTCAACGGTATTTGGGCAAGGGGTCGACAGCCTGATGTTCTACCCGTTGGCTTTTCTAGGGGTATGGGAAACGTCAACGGTGCTGCAGGTGTTAGCGACCAATTGGGCGCTGAAAGTTACATGGGAAATCGTGCTAACACCTGTGACTTATGCAGTTGTTGGATTTCTGAAGCATCGCGAAGGTGTTGACGTTTTCGACGAAGGGACCAATTTTACGCCGTTCAGCGCAAAGATCTAAGCGCCCGTTCAGGCAAACGCCAGCAAGCCCTCGAACAGCCGCCGTCCGTCTGATCCTCCATGCGCGGCTTCGATCATGCGTTCGGGGTGTGGCATCATGCCGAGCACGTTGCCGGCGCCGTTAACAATACCTGCGATGTCGCGCGCGCTACCGTTTACAGGCTCGTCATAGCGAAAGGCAACGCGGCCTTCGCCTTCGAGCCGGTCAAGTGTCGGTGTATCGGCGAAATAATTGCCGTCATGGTGGGCGACCGGAATCCTGAGCTGTTCGCCCGTCGCGTATCCACCCGTAAAGATCGTCTGGCTGTTGGTGACGGTCACCGCCACGTCGCGGCCGACAAAGCGAATCCCCGCGTTACGCATCAGCGCGCCTGGCAAAAGGCCCGCCTCTGTCAGTACCTGAAATCCGTTGCAGATACCCAGCACCGTGCGACCCGCGTTTGCCGCCGCGACCACGGCGCGCATGATCGGCGATTGCGCGGCCATCGCGCCCGAGCGGAGATAATCACCATAGGAAAATCCTCCAGGTATCCCGATAATGTCGAGCCCGGCGGGCAAGGTCGTGTCACGGTGCCAAACCATCGCGGGGGTCGAGCCGGTAATGGCCTCAAGCGCAACCGCTAAGTCCCGGTCGCAGTTCGATCCGGGAAAGACAATGACGGCGCTTCGGGTCACCGTTCGATCCGGTAGTTCTCGATAACCGTATTTGCGAGGAGCTTTTGACACATCGCGTTGATGTCGGTGTCGCTGGTCGTGTCGGCGACATCGAGTTCGATCGATTTGCCTTGGCGAACATCATGGACGCCGGTGAAGCCCAAGCCTTCCAGTGCGTGGTGAATAGCCTTGCCCTGCGGGTCGAGGACGCCGGGTTTGAGGGTGACGACGACGCGGATTTTCATGGTTTCGAGCCTATGAACGCGCAGGCGCACCCCGGCAAGCCTTCATCGACCATTAACGGGAAGCGGCGCGTTTGGTACGGACAGGCGGAAGCTCCATGGGGCTTATCGCCATGTGGATGTTTACCTGCCGCTTCGTACGCGGCCTCCGTT
>JAYVVA010000391.1:0-3006 GCA_043787435.1 Sphingomonadales bacterium
AGAGGGAGCAATTTGAGCACTGTCGTGAGGACCTGAAACCGTCCAGCCCCCTTAACCCCCCCCAGATTAAGGGCCGTTAGCGACCAGATCAGAGCCGTCGCCGCTATAGCCGTTGCGAACGGGGTTGCGGTCAGCGCAGGCGCAAACGTCGCCCCGTACCGAACCGCAGTCACCGCGATAATGGCATTGGCTGCGCAAATGCCAACCCAATAACTCCAGCCGACGAGGAGGCCGGACATCGGCCCCAGCACATCGCCAACGATGGCCACTGCCCCGGAAGCGTCGGGGCGCGCTGCAGCCAGCCTCGACAGGACGAAAGCAAGGAGGAGCGCACCTGGAATTGCGGTTGCCCATGCCGCAGTGCCAGTCCAGCCGTAAGGTGCAAGCTGGGCGGGCATCACGAAAATGCCCGCACCGATCATACCGCCAACGACGAGTGCGGCAGCGGTCCAGACGCCGAACGGCCGAGCAACGGGACGGATAGCGGGAGTTTCGTCGCTCCCGCTCATCCTGTTAAAACTTTGCACCCACTCTCAGACCGATCGTTCGCGGCCTCAACGGCACGACATATGTTCTCAGGCACGTCCCACATTCTTGGTAACGCGAACTCTGCGCACGCTGGTCAGATACGTTGTCAACAAATGCTTCCACCGAGAACTTGCCGAATTCCGCGCCCAGCGCTGCGTCACCCAATGTATAGGCCTCGATACGGCCGAGCTGATCAGCCGGACTGTAGACGACCCCCGTCCCGGTCTGAATCGCGGCTGTCCGAATGTCCGAAGACGCGCTGCTCTGGTGAGTAACGATACCTTGGATATGGCCCTTGGCATCGCTTCCCAACGGGAAAGTGTACCGCGCGTTGCCACTGATCTTGAACTCTGGCGTGATCGGAAGTCGTGTGCCTGAGGCCGCAGCAACAAAATTGGGACCAGCACATGTGAACGTCGCATCATCGGTAGCACATAGGCTCTGCCTTGTCCGAGCGTCGGTGTACGCGCCTGACGCGCCGAGCGACAGAGCCCCGAGATTAAGCGTGGCGTCGAGCTCGACGCCCTTGATCCGGGCGTTAGGTCCGTTGTGAATTTCTGTGAAACTGTTCAGACCAAGGAACGAAAACTGGAAGTTTTTCCATTCCTGCTGATAAACGGCACCGTTGAACCGCAGCTTGCCGTCGAGCAACGTCGACTTCCAGCCGAACTCATAATTGGTCAGAAAATCAGCCGCATAGGGCGGAACCGTACCGCGTCGGTTGATACCACCGGGGCGGAAACCGCGCGACCACGTCGTATAGAACAACAGATCCTTCGTGGGCTTGAATGTCAGGTTCAAGCGGTGGGTAAACCCCTGCCCCTGGGTTTCCTTTGGCAAGAGTTGGCCGCTGGCATAGACCGCCAGGTTCGTGCACGGACCACCGGGAACAGTCGCCGGGAACAGCGTCCCACCGGGATTGTCGCGTACGATGGACCCATCTGTATTGAAGCACCCAGCTACACCGGTTCGGGAGCTACCCCCGGCGTTATACGGTGGCCCTGCGGGATTGCGGCCAAAGCCAAAGAAGCCAATGAGCGAATTGTCGTAAATGAACGCCCGCCCGCCCGCGGTCAGCGTCAGATTAGGCAGGATGTCGTAGGACGCCTCACCGAAGAGCGCATAATCTTTGTCGACGCGGTGCTGCTGCGTCAGCCACAAGGTCCCGGGAATACCATTGACCGAAAGCGCAGGATCGAGGCCGGGCACCTGGTAGTCCTGATGGATTACGTTACTTTGATACTGATAGAAGGCACCCGCCACGATCCGGAATCGGTCATCTTTGGGTGATGCGATTCGGAACTCCTGACTTGTCTTTTTGAAGTGGTCAGAGGCAATCACGTGTTGCCGCGGGTCGATTTGCTGACCCGCGGCGTTGGTGAAGCTGAAATACCCGGCAACGCCTCCGACACTTGAATAGAGCTGGTCATAGGATTCGGCATAATCTGAGTAGTCGCTCGACGACGAGCGCGTGCGGTCGAGATATGCGCCAGCATACGTCAGGTCCCAGTTGCCGAGCTTACCTTCGATCGTCAGCGCGCCCTGGATAAAGCGGTCGCTGCCATAATCAGGGAAGAAGTGCTGTACCTGAAGGTCGCCTACACTCGGATCGAAACCATAGACGCCGTGCGTCTTTTGTTCTTGGTACAAAACCGTGGGCGTGACAGTCCAGTTATCGTTCAAATCAATTTTGAGCGCAGCGCGGCCCCCATAAGTTTCAGTGTCATTGAAGTCTTTTTTGACGGAGGCGGCGTTGTTGACGACGATCCCACCGACAAAATCGGCAGGAGCACTGCCAGTGCCTTTACCGTTCCGAAACGCCCGCGTTCCGAGCACATTATCGATGAAGCCCGCGTCGCGCTGATAGAAACCGACAACCCGCAAGGCCATGTTGCTGGAAATCGGCAGGTTGATCACGCCTTCAAGCTTGCCGCCGACGCCGCCCTTTGTGATCGTGTTGATTTCGCCATCAACCCGGCCTGACGTCTCACCGATCAAGGGCTTGTTGGTAATGATACGGATGGTCCCCGCTTCCGACGACGCTCCATAGAGCGAGCCCTGTGGTCCCGAGAGGCTTTCGATACGGGCAATATCATAAATATGGACGTCAAGGGTCCCGCCGATCGTCGTCACCGGCTGTTCGTCCAGATAGGAACCGACTGACGGGAGCGACCCCGAGTGATTGCCGTCACCGCCCGATGCTACGCCGCGCATATAAACGACAGTTGTTCCCGGCGCCGAGCTTTGGAACGATACCGATGGCAACTGCTGGGCATATTCGGCGAAGTTGGAAATGTTTAACTGATCGAGCTTCTTTGTCCCGAGTGCCTGGATGCTGATCGGCACATTCTGCAAGCTTTCTTCGCGCTTTTGCGCGGTGACGATGATTTCGTCGTTATCGCCCGCAGCAGCCGGCGCCTGCGCGAACCCGGGAGCACTCACCAGCATAGTCGTCGCCAAAAACACCGCCGAAAGTGA
>JAYVVA010000392.1:0-3972 GCA_043787435.1 Sphingomonadales bacterium
CGACAATGCCATCGACTGGCACGACCTCACCGGGGCGGATGCGGAGCCGGTCGCCTGCGACGACCTCTGCAAGTGGCACTTCGGTTTCTATGCCGTCAGGAGCAATCCGCCGCGCGGTGTTTGGCGCAAGGTTCAGGAGCGCACGAATTGCTTTACCGGTCGAAGCCCGCGCGCGGAGTTCAAGCACCTGGCCGAGCAGCACCAGCGCAACGACGACGCCCGCCGCTTCATAATAGACCGGCACCATCCCGTGCACCTTGAACGTGTCGGGAAAAATTCCGGGCACGAGTGTCGCGCCAAGACTATAGAGAAAAGCTGCGCCAACGCCGATCGAGATCAGCGTGAACATGTTCAGGTGTCGCGTCTTGAGCGAGTTCCCGCCACGCACGAAAAAAGGCCCACCTGCCCAGAGAACGATTGGCGCGGCCAAGGCAAGTTGCAGCCACGGAGAAACCGCCGCGCTGACCAGATGCAGCCCAAGCAAATCGGTGCCCATGGTCAAGACGAGAAGTGGCACCGAAAGCACGGCCGACAGCCACCAGCGCCGCGTGAAATCGACCAGTTCAGGGTTCGGTGCATCGTCGAGTGACGGCGCTTCGGGTTCGAGCGCCATGCCGCAAATCGGACAACTACCCGGTTCCGGCTGTCTGATTTGCGGGTGCATCGGACAGGTCCAAATTGCACCAGGCGCTGCTTGAAGCGCGGCTGTTTGCGTATTGCTCAGATATTGCGCCGGATGCGCCAGGAATTTCGTTCGGCATCTTGCAGAGCAAAAATGATAATCTCGGCCCGCTTCCGTCACCTGATGGGCAGTATTTGCCGGATCAACGGACATGCCGCAGACTGGATCATGCTCAATTAATTCAACGGCGCGCTCAGCTTGTGACTGACCTTTTTGAAGACCATGCTCGCCATATGTCATCGGTGATCCTCGCGGCAGGGGTCAAACGATCGCGCCCAACGTAATCGGCCGTACCGTTTGACTGTGGGCGTAGAACGCGCCGAGGTCGGCTGCAGCGACTGCGAGCGTCGCGACGCGCAGCTTGCTCATTTTGCGTCGGCCGTGATGACGGTAAGTCGGGTGCCGGTGCCCGCGCTTCTGATCGAATCGCGCGTCACCAGCAGCGTCGTGCCCGGTTTAAGCACGCCCAATATGGCGGCGCGTAATCCGTCCGGAAGATGTCCTCTTGCGCGTTCGGCAGGTGTCATCTGAGCGCCCGTGCCCAGCGTCTGCCCCGGCAGCGGCAGGCGCAGCCAGTGGGCGCCCTCGGCGTCGACACTGTTCAGCGTGAACGCCTCGGTCCGCGTCACCGGGCCGTCAATGGTTATGCTGCCCGATCCGATCTCGACCCCATTGCGCAGGATGACAATGCGGCGGTCCCGGCCGCTCACGACAATCGTCACCGGACCCTTGGGGGCTTTTGCGGGCTGCCAGCGATATGACTGGCCGACAACATGGCCATCGGTTGCAGCCGCGTCGAGAATCCCCGGCGACGGCACGATTTCGGGCGCAAGGGGATTGTCGGTGATGACTACGGTGAGCCCGAGCCTGGTTATGCCGAACAGCAATTTGGCGAACGCGGCGGGAAGGCGGATACAGCCATGCGAGGCGGGGTAGCCGGGTAGTTTCCCGGCATGCATGGCGATGCCGTCCCAAGTCAGCCGCTGCATGAACGGCATCGGCGCGTCGCTGTATTTGTTCGATTTGTGGACGACTGCCTTTTGCAGGATCACGAAGACGCCTGTCGGTGTTTCATGGCCTGGCGCGCCCGTCGAAACGGTCGAGACGCCGATGGGCACGCCGTTGCGATAGGCATATGCCCGCTGCGTGGCGAGGCTGACGATGACCGTTACTGGTCCCTGCGGCGCAATGCTGGGAGCCCATAGATACGAGCCCGCTTTCAACTCCTCGATCGCCCCATCGATCCGTGGCGGCGGCGACTGGGACCAAGCCGGGCTGGCAACAGCCGCCAAGAAAAGAGCTGTTGTGGCAACCGCGTGCGACCGGGTCATCAGTTTACTTCAAATCCCGCTGTACAAGCACGAGTGCCGGATCGCCAGGATATGGGCCTGCAACGAACCCCATCTGCCGCTCCATGTCGATCGCGGCGTGGCTGTCGCGTGACTCGATCGACTGGATTGTCGTCAGCCCCTTTGCCTTCGCATACTCGGTAACATGAGCCAGCAGGTCCCAGCTGATGCCCTTGGCCTTGTAGTCCGAGCGGATCGCGATCGCGACTTCTCCGATCTCCATGGCGTCGTCGCACGCCAGCATGGCTGTGGCGATGATTTCCGCCTCGCCGTCGACGAACGCAAGAAAATTCTCGGTTTTCCGGTGGTCGATATCAGTCATGGCAACCAGACGATCATGCCCGACCGTCTTGAGACCGGTTAGAAAGCGGAAACGCAGATCCTCGACGGAGACATGCGAGAAGAACGCGCCAAGGGCTGCTTCATCCGACGCCCTGGCTGGGCGTACGTTGAATTGGAAGCCCGTATGAGTCGTGAGCTCTCGGCTCCAGTCGTCGTCCATGTGAAACTCTCAAATTCTTGGCCAGGATTTTGAAGCATAAGTCGCAGAAAACGGGAGGAATTGCAGGGATCGGAAACTACTCAGGTTGCCCTACCCCCTAAAAGTTCCGCTTCATGCGCCAGCACGAACACGAAACGGGGCAGTCGGAGCATCTCCTGTTAGGTTTGCTAATCCATGGTCCCTAATCTTAGATTATGACTATTTCCCGTCGAAATTTAATCAAGTTAGGCGTGGCTGCGGCCACCCTGTCGGCGAACGGGGCGGGTGTTGCACAGGCACTTTCACGTGCACCAGCGCCCGCACTTCCTCCTCACATATTGTCACAGGCGATGACCGCATTTGCGCGCCATCGGGCGCGCCTCGCCCACGCCGACCGCATCGGCATCGTTGATTTCTCTCGCCCATCTTCGGCGCCACGGCTGTTCGTCGTCGATCTGGCAGCCGGGACTTCGCAGACGCATCTGGTGGCGCACGGGCGCGGATCGGACCCGGCGCATACGGGCTGGGCCGGTCGCTTCTCCAATGAACCCGGATCATTCGCGTCATCGGCCGGATCCTTCGTCACTGCCGGCGAATATATCGGGCATCACGGACGTTCGATGCGACTTTCGGGTCTCGACCCCGAAAACTGTAATGCGGAACGCCGGGCAATCGTGGTGCATGCCGCATGGTATGTGTCACCCGAGATTGCTTCGCTGACAGGCATGCTTGGCAGGAGCGAGGGATGCTTTGCCGTGTCGTCCGCTAGCCTCGATCATGTGATTGATCGGCTGGGGCCTGGTCGGCTGCTTTTTGCCGCGAAAGGATAGGCGGTCAGTTAACAATTATCTATCCGCCAAGCGCGAGCGGGCGTATCGCGGCGACCCTATTGTGGATCGCATCACCTCACGCCATTCATGGCCGGACGATCGCATGGGTCGCGCACCCGGGGCTGACAAAAAGGTGATGATCGTCTGGATCGACCACGGGTGTCCGCCGAGAGAGATCGGCCTCAATACAACCAGTCCGGGCTGATGACTAAACCGCCATGGTTGGGTGTTATGCCCACTGGGTGCGAGCGAGGCATTGCGGATCATTTCGCGAAAGCCGGACGCTTTCGCCAACGCAGATCGTTGCTTTGTCGTCGCGTCGCCATAATTGGCACCGAAGACGCCCATAAAGCCGGCCAAGGGGAGCGCGACGCCGCTTGCGGCGTAGATGGTCACAAAAGTCCGTCGATCGGTACCGCATTGCGGCTCCGCGCAGATGTTACAGCCAATGCGAATAGCGACCGCGCCGTCATATAACAGCATCGGGAAACACTCAGCCCGTCGCGGTTCTTGCTGGTCTGCTTCGGCTCTATTGCACGTGTCATCTTCGCTGACCGCACGGTGCCCAATCGGTTTGACACTGCACACCGTTCCAAAGCGGCTCGAGCGAGGAATTGTCAGCGTGGTTCG
>JAYVVA010000393.1:0-1736 GCA_043787435.1 Sphingomonadales bacterium
ATCCGAAACAGCGAGCTGGGCCTTGCGGGTTGTGCGGGTTTTTACTGCAGTTGCCATCGTGGGTCTCCTCGTCAGGGAATGCGGCACCATGACCGCTTCCCACTGCCCACAGCCCCGATGGTCGGACCATCGGGGCAGCCGCCGGTCATCAGGACCGCCGTGACTCACGGCACGACCGATGCTTCGTTCGAAGTCGACGTCGACGTCGAAGGTCAGCACCATCAGGCGGATGATTTCTGGCGACGAGCTGAAACATCGGAACAGGCTTGGCGGCCTTGTTCGCGATCTGCGGTTCATGCTCGGTGATTACCATCGTCACCAGCGGCATGCCACATTGGTCTGACACTGCCGCACTAGATGACTTGGCGCTCCGTATGAGCATGATTTACACTGAGCGAATCGCCAAAGCAGCAGGTAACAATTCTCAGAGCTTCATCATGACGGCAGAATACTCACGTTAGGTAGGCGTGGACAATATCTATCAATTCATCCGCCGCCTCCGAGTGCGGATCGTCTTTCGGCTTCGTTTGGTCGACGACGTGCTCGCGAATATGATCTTCGATTACTTCGGCAATGAAGCCGTCGAGAGCGCCGCGGCAAGATGTTGCTTGCTGCAGCACCCTTACACACTGGACGTCGGCTTCGACAGCACGCTCGATAGCGTCGATCTGCCCCCGCAACCGTTTAAGCCGGTTGAGCAGTTTCGTCTTTTCCTTTGTCGAATGGCCCACAAGCTTTTCCTATTGACGTATAGTCCCTGACACTATAGCGGCCCGGCTAGCGTAGCGCTCGTCTTTCCATGCGGGAGAGGCTCACGACGCGTTGGGAAAGATGGCACAGCGCCGTCGATCCATCAACTAACCAGGATGCATATGAAACCGCGATCTAGCAATCCGACCAGCGAGGGCGACAGTAGACGCGTAGCGTCTATGTTAATCGCTTTGCCTGGCCGGTCCATTGCCCGGGGTAGCCCGACCCGCGGAGACCCAGCAACGAGCTGACGCCTCCGGACAGTCGAGCCTCTCGGGTCTGAGCACGCCGCTCCCCATACTGGAGGCTCCTATGACTGTAATTTTCAGTTACCTTGCGCTACACTTCCGTTGCCTGCGTCCCCGACAATTGGTGGGGCAGAACGATAAGCCTCGATTGCGCCGATCGATCTAACGCCGCGCGTTGTAAACGCGCTCCTCGTTGGGTTTTCGATCCGCCTCCGGGCCAAATAAAGCGGACTTTGCGATGAAGATTGTTATTGCCGGCTGCTGCCCAAACGGCGGCACCCTTGTTCTGTGTGCGCTCACGTCGCTTCACGCCCGTCGACCGCTAACGCGCATCAGCCACGGCTGCGGCGACGAATGGGCGCTCTCGGTCGAAAACTGGGCATGGAAGCGCCGCATCTCAACTCAGTGTTATCCGTCGAACTGGGATCTGTATGGGCGACGGGCTCCCGAGTTCCGCGATCAGGCGATGTTGAACGAAGGACGCCCGAAGTTGCTGCTCGCCCTTGGTTCAGGAGCACAGGTGGCGCGAATGAAGCTGCGGGCCAAATATGCGCGCATTACCGTCATTGTGCCGGGCTTCGAGCTCGCGACCGGCTGTCCGAAAGGGAATAGCAAGAATGGTGTGATACCGCGCCAGTCCGGGCAAGATGATATTGCTGGGCTCGCTGCTCTTTTGTCTACTTGGAAGGCTTCGGACCCCGCGCCGCGCGGCCGACAGTACCTGTCGAACTCGGGAAC
>JAYVVA010000394.1:0-4777 GCA_043787435.1 Sphingomonadales bacterium
TGGCTGTGAGGCCGGATCAGGCGCAGGCGCGTGCCGAGCTCGCAAGGGCCTACGCACTGAGCGGCGACGTCGACACGGCGCGGCGCGAATTCAACACCGTATCTGGTGACCCGACGATCCCCGATCCCGTGCGCCAGCGGTTTAACACGCTAGTCAAAGGCATTGACCACGCGCTGAAACCCGGCGGCAGCGTCACTGGCTTCCTTGAAGTCAGCGGCGGCTACGATAGCAACGTGAACGCTGCGACCAGCGCAACGCAGATTGTTATCCCGGTCTTTTCATTTCTCGGGCCGGCATCACTCTCAAGCAATGCGCGCAGGCAGGCCGTTGGCTTTGGAGCAATCGAAGGCGGGGCAAGCGCTGAATATGGTTTTGACCGACAATCGCGCGTGTTTGCCAGCATTCTGGGCTCGGGCAGGTTCAACAGCGCGCAGACTGGGCTTAACCAGGCACTCGGCACCGCAACAATCGGCTATGCTCACACCGCCGCCACCCGCGACGTTGCGTCGGTTTCGCTCCAAACCCAGCAGTTTTTTCTTGGCGGCGATCATTATCGCGCGGCGTCAGGGGTTGTGGTGCAATATACCCATCTGCTCCCCGGTGGCCGCGCGCTGTCGGGTGAGATGCAGTTCTTTGACGTAAAGTATCCAACCGATCCCCTGCGAAACGCTCGCAGGTTCGGGCTCGGCGTCAATTATGTAACGCGCAACATCTATTTCGGCGTGCAGGGCGGCCATGAAAAAGCCCGCGTTGCCGGTGCCAACAATTTATCAAACGGCTATGGTGGCGCTCGGCTGGCGTTCGAGCAGCCCATCGCTGTCAATCTTGCGGTATTTGGCGCCATTGCGTTTGAAGCGCGGCGGTACGACGCGCCCGATCCGCTGTTCCTCATGAACCGCCGCGACAACCAATACGACGCGAGTGTGGGACTGCGTTTTCGTGTGACGCCGCATGTCACGGTCAATCCGCAGGTTAGCTACACGCGCAACGACAGCAATATCGCCATTGATGCCTACGACCGCGTCGCGGCCAGTGCTGCCGTGCGCCTTGAATTCTGACTTCAACCGGGGATGCCGACCATGTTTACACGCTCGAAGTTTGCCTCATTGAACCGTTTTGCGCTGCTTGCCAGCACTTGCGCACTGATTTCCGCCGCCCCAGCGCTCGCGAGCAACGTTGTGTTCGCCACGGGCGTTATACGCCACGGCGTAGTCACTCGCGCGGGCGTGCTGGAGCGAGGGCAAAGCTTCAGTGGATCGCCGGCCACCGTCCAAATACAGACTGATGATGGCGCGATGGTCTCGATCGTCGGGGACGTTGCATTCACTATTGGCACCGATGGCCTGCTCCAGATCACAAGTGGGTCAGTGACGGTTTCGGGCGCAGGTGGCGGCACCCGCTTACGGCTTGGCCTAACAACAGTTGCTCTGACCGGAAACGACAGTGCCGCGACATTTAACGTTGGCCCCGACGGCATCAATGGGCGTGCCGTCGCTGGAACGCTCACGATTGCCAACGCTGGCGGTCAGGCAACTTATCGGCGGGGCGAAGCCTTTGGCGTGGCCTCCGGAAATGGGGCGCCGCATTTGATTTTTGCCGCAAACGCTCAGGCAGTTCCGCCAGCCCCGTTAATTGTAGTTACTGCGTCGGGTACGACTAATGGCGCGGCAGGAACAGCGGCTGGCGCGCCGCTCCAGCAAAATCCAGCGATTACTGGACTAGCCGGCGGCACGCCGCAAGTTCTTGCCGCCAACCTTCTTGGCGCGGGACGTCGGGGTTCCCTTTTTACAGCGGCTTATCAGGCGTCCCTTGCAGGTATCGTCACGCCGACACCAGTTCCAACGCCAACGCCAACGCCAACGCCAACGCCAACGCCAACGCCAACGCCAACGCCCACGCCGACGCCGACCCCGGCCCCAACGCCCACGCCGACCCCAGCACCAACTCCCATACCGACTCCTGTCCCAGCGCCTACTGCAGGACCGATGCCATTGAATGCGCCTCCGGCGAACAGCGGCGCGGGCGCGTTAGCGGCGGCGAGTGCAAAATTGGTCGGCGCTTATAGTGAAGCACAGAATGTTTCGTATAATGCGGGCAACCCCGATAATCTCGGACAGATACTTCTGTTTGTGGTACCCAAAGCTGTTTTAAATGCAGCAGGCGGATTAGAAGAAATTGTTCTGAGCGGCAATGGTTTTGGCGAGAGCAGAGGTACGCAAAAGAACGCTGAGGTATATGCCAACGGCGGTGTAATTATTGGTCGCTGGACTGACGGCACAGGGACCACAACTGCCAGTTCATATCCTTTCCTCGATCCTTCCATCAAGAACAATGTTCTGAGCGCCAATCAGGGTGTCAATTATGCGATAACGCTCCCGGTTCCGGTCCTGCCAATATCGGGAGGTCGCGCCGACTTCACACTCGCCGCGGCGACTAAGCCGACATATTTTCATGATGGCGCAATTACTCCCGGGGTATTTTCCGATGGGCTATTATCAATAATATTTGGTGTGCAACCGCGCCTGTCATTTCAGGGTACGGTGACTTTCGCGGGACCGACGGAGGCCCAAATCTACAAGTTGAAGACAATTGGCACCATTGCCGATCCCTCAGCTGTCATATTTACCCATTTGAATGGAGACGGTAGTTTCAGCGCACCTATTAAGGTCATCAGCACTGGCGCGGGGTCAATCTGTCTCACCAACACGGCCTGCGATAACGGTGGTGATAATACAATAGTCGGTAGTTTTTCTTCAGATTTGACCGGCGCCGCCCTGGTCTACAGCATTAATCGCAAGATTTTTGGTTCGGCAGCGTTCTATCTTTCGGCTGCTAATAATTTGTCGACTTCGGTGCCGGCGGGCACCACGTCGGGCTCGTCGGCCGGCAGCGGCCTATCTGCTGGAATGAATTCGGTTCTTCTTGGTGGGGCTTTTTCCGCCAACGGAGCTGGGCAGATTGCATTGCAATCTCCCTCGATGACGACGTTTGACGCCAGCGGTGCACTCCTAGATGTCACCGGGATTGCTAAACGCACCACCGCCAGTGTTGCCGATCAAGCGGCAGGACCGGGATGGGAGCTGGGCCGCTGGAATGGCGGTGCGGTGGAAGTCCAAGTCTTGGGAACCGGGCTGTTTCTGCCAACGCAAGGAGTTCACTATGTCGTTATGCAAAAACCAACAGGCCCATTGTCACTTGGGTTGCTGAACTACACTCTGTCGGCCGCGACGACGCCAACACATAGCAACGGTCGCGCGATATCCTCCTCGTCATTCTCAGGGCATCTGAGCATTGCGATCAATTCGATCGATGCGGTGAGCTTTGGCAACAAATATGGATTTGACGCGACTATCACGACTACCGACGCGCTCGGCACCAACGTTTACTCGATCCTGAGTAGGGGGGGTGTTTCCAACCCTTCGATTCCGCTTACGAGCATCAATGGGGGGCTATTCTCGGACGGATCATTGTCGAGCGTTGGAACTAAGGTCACAGTAGTTGGGCATGATTGCCAGACGGAGTCGTTATGCGCCGCCGCATTCGCGTTGCAAAGCGGTGGGGTGTCAGCAGGCCTCGTAGGCGTTACGTATCTCGTGACCGACATCGCTGGGGTGCATGGCGACAAAGACTTGTATCCCAATTTGAGTGGTGCTGCTCTTTTTACGAAGACGGGGACTGCACCGCTGCCAACCTACCCCGTGGCGTCATCTGGTACAGAACGGACTAACCAAACTTATTACACCGCATTACAGCAAACCGGTTCGCGCTCTGTTTCAAGCGGATCGGGCGTGAAGGTAAAATCAACCGATAGTGGGGCAATTACTGCATATAATGACGGGCAGTATCTGGACATCGTTCAGGGGACAACGACGGCTGCAGAAGCAGGCATCTCTACTGTTGCAGGGTCTGGCCGCATCTCCTGGTCACGCTGGACCAACGGGTCGAGCTTCAACAATTATAGTACAGGAGACGTCTACGATTCGATTACGCCGAACCAGGGCCGACATATCGTCAGCGGCGATCCGGCGAGCGCGATCCCGTCAAGTGGTACAGCAGTATATAATCTGGCAGGGGCGACAGCGCCTACAATCGCAGATGGGTCGCAAGCGCCGGGAAATCTTACTGGAACGATGGGCGTATCGTTTGCAACCCGAAACGTTGGCTTCGATCTCATAGCAACAGTAGGCGGTTTTGGATATGTTGTAAAAACGGCTGGCGGATCTGCAGACGTAAGCAAAAGTACGATTAGTTATAACGACAACAACGGCCAGCCCAATCCGAGCGGTCGCTTTGCTGGTAACATTCCCGTACCGATCGGCGGCTCCGCCTGTCCCGCAGGGAGTGGAGGATGCTCGGCGGACGTTAGCGGCTTTCTGTCAGGTATCGGTGCAAAACAGGCAGGAATTACTTACACGATCCATAGCGCGTCGGGCAGCGGTACTGACCAAAATCACACGATCAGTGGTGCAGCAGCCTTTGTTCAACGCTAAAAGCTCAAAAACCGATGTTTGACTAATACCAGAAGTTGGAGATGGTGATTCGCGGGGAGGTTGCGGAGTTTGTCGGGGGGTGCTGTCAAAGCAAATGGACCGGCTTGGAGAGCGGCGGTAGGTTGGCGGGATGAGCCGTTGATCGGAACCCAAATCCGATCCTTTTTTTCGGTATTTCAACTCGTCATCGGAGGTGATCCGGTTGGTGGTGATGATTTACGTGAGGTTCCCGCTATCGCTGCGCAATGTTGAGGATCTGCTGTTCGAGCGTGGGATCGACATTTGCC
>JAYVVA010000395.1:0-2528 GCA_043787435.1 Sphingomonadales bacterium
TGCAACACTCTCGTGCTGTTCTTAAACGTCGTCGTCGCCTTGAGCCGTGTCGACACCGAGGTCGTCGTCGCCACCCAGGTCAACCTCGTCGTCCGGCGACTTCTCTGCGTCCTCATCGACCACATCGAGATCAATGTCAGCCGCCTCAAGATCGGCGTTGTCCTTGGACTCGTTTTTCTTGGGTGCGTCGAAGGGCAGTGGCTGCTTCGACTTGAGAACGGGCTCAGGAGTCCACTGATTGCCGCAGTTAATGCAGACAATCGGGTCTTCCTTGGTCAAGTCGTAAAAACGCGTTCCGCATTTCGGACACGTGCGCTTCGTGCCCCATTCAGGCTTTACCATCGGTTTTCGATGCTCCGGAAAATTTGGTTTCGTGGGCGCAACAGGACCGCCGCACCGACGTAAGGCGCGGGCACTTGCCATAGCAATAGGCCACTGTCAAAGCCGCGCATCATGGCGACATCGCGTTCTATCTCTGCATCGGCACCTTTGCGGGGTACGATCACCGTTCCCGGCGATAAATCCATTTCGCACCGCGCACTGATACTGGCGGCGCTCGCAGTGGGCGAATCGGTGATCGAGGGACTTCTGGAGGGAGAGGACGTCCTGGCCACGGGGGCAGCGATGCGGGCAATGGGCGCAACCATCGAAAAGCGAGCGGATAAGTGGCACGTCTGGGGCGTCGGCGTCGGCGGACTGCTCCAGCCGCAGCGTGCTCTCGATATGGGTAACTCTGGAACTTCGGCACGCCTGTTGATGGGGCTTGTCGCCACGCACCAGATCACAGCGACTTTCACGGGTGACCCGTCGCTCAGCGGCCGGCCGATGGGGCGTGTCATTGACCCACTTTCGAGGATGGGTGCGGACATCACCGCCAGCCCCGCCGGAAGATTGCCGCTGATGGTACGCGGCTTATGCCCAGCCATCCCGATCACCTACACGTTGCCCGTTGCATCCGCGCAGGTAAAATCGGCAGTCCTGCTCGCCGGGCTCAACGTACCCGGCACGACGCGCATCATTGAACCCGTTGCGACCCGTGACCACAGCGAGCGGATGCTGGCGGGCTTCGGCGCTGATGTGACGGTCGAGACCGACAGTGCCGGTGCAAGAACGATTTCAGTTCGGGGCGAGGCAGAACTGCGCCCGCAGATGATCATTGTCCCGGGCGACCCGTCGTCCGCCGCATTCGCGACCGTCGCAGCTCTACTGGTACCGGGATCCTCAGCGACCATCACGAATGTCGGCATGAACGAGACACGAGCGGGTCTTTATAAAGTACTGTGCGAGATGGGCGCGGACATTGCTTTTGTTCGAAAACGTAGTGTTGGAGGCGAACCAGTCGCTGACCTCATCGTCAAGCATTCGCGGCTGACCGGTGTCGACGTTGCACCCGAAGTCGCGGCAACAATGATCGACGAATACCCGATTTTATTCGTTGCCGCTGCGCTCGCGAGAGGTCGTACCGTCATGCGCGGGATCGAGGAAATGCGCGTCAAGGAATCGGACCGTATCGCCACGATGGCCAAAGCACTTGCGGCATGTGGTGCTCGCGTCGAGGAGCTGCCCGATGGCTTGATTATTGATGGGACTGATGGCGAGCTGCTTGGCGGCGGCGCGACCGTGGCAACCCATATGGACCACCGTATCGCGATGAGCATGACGATTGCGGGGCTCGTCAGTCGCGCACCGGTGACGATCGATGATATGTCCCCTGTTGCAACCAGCTACCCTGGCTTCGAGAACAGTCTGCAAGAATTGGGCGTGGTATGAACGCGTTGACTGCCGACATCATTGGACTTTGTGGTAGTGTGTTGTTCATCGGGGCGTTTGGCTATGCCAATATGTCCCCGACGATGGATAAAATTCTGTTCAATTTGCTCAATCTGATTGGAGCCTTCCTGCTGCTGATCTCGCTATCGGTGCATTTTAATCTCGCCGCGGTCGTTCTTGAGGCATGCTGGGCGTGTATGGCGTTTGCGGGGCTGATCAGAGCGATCAACGCCCGTCGGAACCAGATATGATCCTCGCCGTGGACGGCCCAGCCGCCTCGGGCAAAGGCACGATAGCGCGTGCATTGGCAGGGCATTTCGCCCTGCCCCACCTTGATACTGGCCTGCTGTATCGTGCTGTCGGCCTGTCGGTGTTACGTCATGGCGGCGACCCTGCTCTCGAAATCGACGCCTTGCGCGCCTGCGGCTTCAGCGAAGCGATGCTCCACGATCCTGATATCCGCTGCGAGGCAGCCTCACGCGCGGCATCAGTCGTATCGGCCCATCCGTCGGTGCGACAGGCGCTAGTTGAGCGACAACTGGACTTCGCGACTCAACCTGGTGGCGCGGTTCTCGACGGACGCGACATCGGAACGGTTATTGCGCCCGACGCCACCGCAAAATTATTTGTCACTGCAGCGCCAGAAACGCGTGCCAAACGACGCTTCGCGCAGCTCGTCGGCGAAGGTAGCCATGTCGAATATGCTCACATCTTGACCGATATTCTCGACCGTGACACCCGTGATTCGGGCCGCAGTA
>JAYVVA010000396.1:0-2083 GCA_043787435.1 Sphingomonadales bacterium
TGGAGCACCGTCACGGGTGATCGCTCGAGCGGTACCAGTTGAAACGCCTCGACTAATCGGCTCAATGTCTGGTCGGTCGAACCGTCGTTGACGACGATGACCTCGTGATCGGGATATTGAAGGGCCAGAAGGGCGCTGACGCTTTCGACGACCGACAGCTCTTCATTGAACGACGGCGCGATAACGGAAACGGGCGGTACCAGGCTCTCGCTGCGCGACCAGAGATCGACCGATCGCTCGAAGGGCCTGAGGCGGCTCGCAAATACCCACGAAGCGGTCGCCAGCTGGACGAGCGACACGAAATTCCGGCAGACAACCGAGATAATACCAGCCCACGCCAAGCCAGTAACGACCGCTTCGCCGACCTCGATGAAATGATCAATCAAGCTCATGCTGCGGTGGCCAGCAGTGAAACGCCAGTGAGTGGAGAGGATCGCAATTTGTCCAGCGCCTCCGTCGCGCGCGTCCGCACCCACCAGGATTGATGCTGGGCGAGGCTCAGGAGGATCGGAACAGTTTCTCGTAGCCCCAAGTCACCGCAAGCTTGAACGGCCTGAATACGCACCGGCTCGCTGGGATCGACCAGCAGCGCAGTGATCCACTCCGCTGCCGCGGGATGTCCGATCCGTCTTGCCGCCCGTATCGCCGCGCAGCGGACCTCGGGATTGCTGTCGTGGCCATGCTGGCCGAGCGTTGCCAGCACGTCGAAATTCGCTGTCCAGCCGAGCGCGTCAACCAGCATGGGTCGCTGCTCGATAAAAGCGTCATCGTAGCTCAGGTCGACAATCGCCGGAAAATTGCTGCTGGCAATCGAACGAAACAGGCTTGCATGCATGCGAGTCAACGGCCGTTGGGTCAGGTCGAGCCGCGTCAGCAGGTGTCGACATTCGGGCAAGTGACCCAAGGTGGCCAGCGCAACCGCTGCCTGTAGGCGCACTGTCGGGCTCTTGTCGTGCGCGAGGCAGCGTTCAAGGCCTTCGATGCAGGACACTGTCCCGTACAGCTCGAGCTCTCGCACGCTTTCAATCCGACGCGCCTCGATCGGGCTATCCAATTGCCGAAGCGTTTCATCGAAGAGATGGGCACGCTCGCTGATTTCGAACAATTGCTCGCGGTCGTCGCCGCGCACAAGTTGGATCAAGTGCCGCATCGCGCGAAGTCGCTCGGTTTTCGACGCGGCATGGAAATGGCAGAGCACATGCTCCGGCTCATTTTCATCAAGTGCCTCGAGAACATCGCGCGTCAGCACCAGATCCATTCGCTTGTCGGAGGCCTCACGCCGTTCAGCACTCCATCGGTGAATGAGGAGAAACACCATCTCCAGGATCATCCATGCCGCAAACGCGCAGGAAACCGCCAAAGCGATCGCACCCGGATTGTCGGTGACCATCACGGACCAAATTGCCAATGGAGGCCTAGGCCAATCCCATCGCGGGTATAACTTGTGCGGCGAACTTCGTGGTCGGCGACAATCTGTAAGCGCAGGCGACGTGACACCGGAACGGCGACGCCAACAAAGACACTATCGACCCGTCGAATCACCCCGGCTTCCGTGTTCGAATAGGTTGCGCCGCCGCCAAAAACCTGAACCGTGGACGAAAGCGCGCAGTTCCCGCGGAGCGACCAACCAAGGTGATGGCGCGCGTCCTCTCCCCATAAGTTGACCGAATGCGCTGTCACCGACCATCGGTCCCGACGCGAATGAACGGTCAGGCCCGGTTCGACAACGGTAACGTCAACGAGATCGTAATGGGCGCGGCGCACTTCGATCGAGCCCAGCAGGTACGGGTTGATAGGGATTATCACACCGGTCAGGACGCTCCATTGCGCGCGGAAGGTGGCGGCAGAAGTTTTTGTCACGCCGATAAAAGCGCTTCCCCAAGCGAACCGCCGATCCGCCCGGAGCGACAGCTGCGTGTCCGTCGAAGTCGTACGATCCTCGACGTCAACGCCCGCAATGATCGTGGTCAGCGCATCGACGGGAACGCTGAGCGTCGCAGCAGTTTCCAACCACGTGGCGCGGCTGGCGCCGATGCTGACCGGAGCCACGGTTTCTGTCACATCAAGCGCCACCCTTGGCGCG
>JAYVVA010000397.1:0-3712 GCA_043787435.1 Sphingomonadales bacterium
TCTACCCCCCTGAACACATAAATGCCGCGGTCTGGCTGAGCCATGCGCACCAGCGATCCCGCACCGAGAGTGAGCGCGATGAGCAGAAGTAGCCGCGCAGGGCCCCTAACCGTCATGTGACTGAGATACCCGACATCGACATGACCAAAGTGTCGGCAGCTGCGCGTCCATTGTCACGCTTCTACGCGCTCATGCTTAACGCCGCGTTCACGTCCCGCGGCTGCCGTCTTTCGAAACGTTGCGGTCTTCGCGGCGCGGCTCAAGGCCTTGGCGGCCCGGAGAACCCTCTTGGTCATGTCAGCGCCGCGGTAATTGTGGAGCTCGGTTTCCAACAATCCCGCTTTCGCGCCCAGCACGTCCTCTCCGAACATCGCCGCGGTCCCTGCAAGCTGATGAAGCATGGACGCGACTTCCGCCACCTCGACATCGGTAAACGTTCCCGCGCGCGCCAGACCGTCCACCCGCTGCAGCGTGTCGATCCTTTTCGCACGATAGCGCTGCTGGATGTCGCCGTCGAAGTCGGTATCGCTCGGTAGTTCCACGTTGGCCGGGATCGGCAACCACTGGCCAAGAGCCTCTTTCAGGCTCGTTAGACTGAACGGTTTGGCGACGTGCGCCTGCATGCCAGCGTCGAGGCACGCCTTGATGTCGTCGGGAAAAGCATTGGCAGTCAGCGCGACGATCGGGAGCGATGTCGCAGAGATTCCAGATGCACGCAGGCCGCGCGCCGCTTCCAGCCCGTTCATCAGCGGCATCTGCATGTCCATGAACACAAGGCTGTAGGGACGGCCTTCGGCAGCTGCTGCGTAAACCCTGGCGATCGCCTCCCGCCCGTCAACGGCGATGTCTGCTGCGCACCCAAGCTTGGTGAGCATCGTCGAGATCAACAGTTGGTTCACCTCATGGTCCTCGGCAACAAGGATGCGCCGACCATCGCTCCGCGGTGCGTTCGTCGCCACCGCGGCGGGCGCCATATGGGCAGGCACCGTCGTGCGCGGCGGTGCCGCCGCGATCGGCAGCGTCAAGGTAAAACAGCTGCCTCTTCCGGCTTCACTCTCCAAGGCCAAACTCCCCCCCATCAGAACAGCGAGCTGGCTGCTGATCGAAAGGCCAAGGCCAGTTCCTCCGAACCGCTGGGCAATCCCATCGTCTGCTTGGGCGAAAGCCTCGAAGATGGCCTGTTGCCGATCGGCCGCAATGCCGATTCCGGTATCTTTTACGGCGATCGTCAGGCGCCCATCGCCATCAATGGACGCTGCAAGAGTGATTGATCCGGCAAGCGTGAACTTTGCAGCGTTGCCGAGCAGGTTGAGGGCAATTTGCCGGACTCGCAGGGCGTCACCGACAATAACCCGGGGGAGTCCGTCCGCAAAAACGCTCTGGAGCTCAATCCCCTTTTGCTCGGTCGCGGGCGATACCAGCGCGATGCAGGCTTTCAATGTATCAATGATATTGAACGGCTCGAGCGCCACTGTCATCTGGCCCGCCTCGACCTTGGAGAGATCGAGGATATCATTGAGCATCCGCATCATCGCGCGGCCGGAATCGGCGATCAGCTCGGCTTGCCGCCGCTGTTCATCGTCCAGCGCCCCGGCCAGCAGGAGCTCGGCGAATCCAACAACACCGTTCATCGGCGTTCTGATTTCGTGGCTCATGTTGGCCAGAAAGCTCGACTTGGCGATGACTGCAGCTTCGGCCTGACGCCGGGCATCGTGGAGCTCTTTTTCGGCGGCAACCTGCGTACTTATGTCACGACAGACGGAGATTATCCGGACCTCGTCGCCGTGAGACGCGATACGACCGGCGACATCCATCCACACATAGACGCCATCCTTACGGCGCATCCGGAATCTGAGTGGAACTACTTCCCCCGCCGGACGCGCAGTGAGCTCGCGTCGCTGCTGGTCAAGCAAGGGAAAGTCCTCTTTCAGGGCAAAGTCATAGGGCGTCGTTCCGATCAATTCTTCCGGTTCGTATCCAAGGATCGCTTTCGAGGACGGTGAAACAAACTTGCAAATCCCCTTGGCGTCGGACAGGCTGATCATGTCGCTGGCTTGCTGCGTGATGAAGAAATATTGCTCGGCCTGCGCCTTTCGCAAGTTGGTCGCGACCACCTCATCGGTAATGTCTTGAACAATGCCGAATACCCCGACAGGCTCGCCATCTCCATCGAGCTGGATCTCACCGCGGATGAGGATGTGTCGTTCGTCGCCGTCCGGTCGAATGATGCGCGCCCGCGAGCTGTATCCGGTTTTCGTGATCAGGGCCTGCTCAACCACTGACCTCGCGCTGTCCACGTCGTCCGGATGATACTGCGCATAGGCGCAATCGAGCGACGGCGTAACCGAAGGCGACACGCCGTAAATGCGGTATGTCTCCTCCGACCAGAACAGCGAATTATCGACGCGATCGATGCGCCAGTGCCCGAGGCCAGCGACGGCTTCTGCCATGGTTAGCATGCGGTTGCTGCTTGTCACCTTGTCACCTGCCGCGATCAGTGCTTGCTGCGCGTCGTGCGCTTCGGTGACATCCTGAAAAACGCCGAATAATTCTGTCACCGAGCCGTCGGGGCCGATCTCCGCGCGGCCGGTCGTCACGACGTGACGTAAGGCGCCGTCGGGGCGAATAATTCGACAGCTCATCGAATAGCCGCGGCCTTTGGTAGTCGCTTCTTCGACCGCTGCCTGAACGGCCGCGCGATCGTCGGGATGGTAAGCGTCGATTGCGGTGTCGACCGAGGGTATATATCCCGGTGGCCGACCGTGAATGCTGCACACCATGTCCGACCAGAATGCCATTCCGCTCGCTACATCGACTCGCCAATGTCCGACCGCGCTCATTTCCTCGGCCATGAGCAGGAGGCGATTGGCTTCCTCGAGCTTGGCGGCCGACCGGGACCGGCCGAGCTCGGCCGTCGCGCGTCTGCTGATATCGCGAACGCTGGCGATGAAGCCAGTGAGCTCGCCCGTAGCCTCGTCCCGGATTATCCGGTAGCTCGCCTCAAGCCAGACATAGGTACCGTTTTTGTGGAGTTGACGGTACGAGTTGATCGGATTCACTGCGCCGTCCAACAAGGTCCGGCAGGTTGCGAGTACTGTCGCCCTGTCGTCGGGATGGATCGTGCCCGCCGCAGGTTGGCCGGTCAATTCCTCGGGAGTGTACCCGAGCAGTGGCAGCGACGCCGGAGACACATATTCCCGGACGCCACTGATCCCAAACTGCACGATCATGTCGTTCGAATGGTCGGCGAGCAGTCGATACCGTCGCTCGCTCTCGACCTGTGCGGCCTGCACCGATACCCGCCCCGTTACATCGTGCATTGTCCCATAGGTCCCAATCACGATGCCCTGCGCGTCGGCGAGCAGGTGGCTGCGCATGGTCACCCAAAGCACCCGCCCGTCTGTATGGACATACCGCAGATCTTGATGGCACTCGTCTGTTTCCTGACGATAGAGTGGCGCGAGGCGTTCAAGCGCCCGCGCCTGATCCGCTGAGTGCAGGATGCTGAGCAGGGACTGCCCGATACTGGTGTTAACCGACCGTCCTGTGAGTAGCTCCCATGCCGGATTGAGGTAGGTCCACTGCCCATCAAGGTCGCTTTCGAAGATCACTTCGCGTGATCGATCGAGGATGCGGCGGTGACGACGATTGCTTTCGCTCCGTTCGCTTGCCAGCCGGGCGCGTTCCGTCATGAGCGTCGCGATCGGCATCG
>JAYVVA010000398.1:0-8090 GCA_043787435.1 Sphingomonadales bacterium
CATGGCTCTGCGTCCTTCCCACCGCTCGATCGTCAAGGTCGGCTCGTCGTTACTTGTCGATGCGGCGGGCGCGGTACGGCGCGAGTGGCTGGCCGAGCTCGTAATCGACCTTGCTGCAGCGGTAGCGACGGGCCAGCAGATCGCAATCGTTTCCTCAGGTGCGATTGCGCTCGGGGCACGTCGAATGGGGCTGCCAAAGGGAGGACGGGCCAGTCTTGAGGATGCCCAAGCCGCCGCTGCCGTCGGGCAGATTGCCCTTGCCGGGGTCTGGGCGGAAATATTGGGTGCGCACGGTCTGATGGCTGCTCAAATATTGGTCACGCTCGACGATCTCGAAGATCGACGACGCTACCTCAACGCGAGCGCAACGCTCGACCGGCTGCTGTCCCTGGGCGTCGTTCCGGTCATTAACGAGAATGACAGCGTCGCGACGGAGGAAATCCGGTTCGGCGACAATGACCGGCTTGCCGCGCGCATCGCCCAAGTCGCCGGAGCCAGACAGGTTGTGCTCTTGTCTGATGTCGACGGATTGTACACCGCCGATCCGTCACGCGAACCCGAAGCTACACACATCGCCCGGGTCGAACGCATCGATGGGCGTATCGAAAGTTTCGCGACGGGCAGCTCACAATCGGGTATGGGTTCAGGCGGGATGGCGTCAAAGATTGCAGCTGCAAAGATCGCGATGTCGAGCGGCGTCGATCTGGTCATCGTATCCGGTCATGAACCGCACCCGCTCACCCGCGTGGCGGATGGCGCAGGGACGATTTTCGTCGCGGACAAGCGCGCTCGGTCGCGCAAAGCCTGGCTTGCCGGCCGACTGACTGTAAAGGGCGAGATCGAAGTCGATGCGGGAGCGGCCAAGGCGTTGTCAAATGGCGCAAGCTTGCTTCCTGCTGGGGCGCGGTCAGTGAACGGCAGGTTCACGCGCGGCGATGTTGTAAACATTGTCGGGCCACTCGGCACCGTGATCGCGCGTGGGCTGGCCGAATATGACTCCGATGAAGCCATCAAGGTGGCGGGATTACAGAGCGCCGCCATAGAGACGGTGCTGGGCCATACCCCCCGCGCCGCGATGATTCACCGCGACCATATGGTTATGTTGTGAACATCGCGCTGACCGGCGCAACGGGCTTCCTCGGCGGGCACGTCATGCGCCGCGCGTTAGATGCGGGGCACTGTGTCCGCGCGCTGGCCCGTAAGCCGCAACTGCCGCGCGACCGTGTCGAATGGGTTGCCGGCTCGCTCAACGATAAGACGGCGCTGGCAGATCTTTGCAGAGCCATGGACGCTGTCATCCATGTCGCAGGCGTAGTGAACGGCGACGCGGCAACGTTCGACGCTGGCAACCGGCTCGGAACGATCGCGATGTTGGGCGCCGCTGCGGGCAAACGCTTCGTCCACGTCTCCTCACTCACCGCGCGCGAGCCGAAGCTGTCGAAGTACGGCGCCTCGAAATGCGCCGCCGAAGAAGCTGTTATCACCTCCACACTTGACTGGCGGATCGTCCGCCCGCCGGCAATCTATGGTCCAGGTGACACCGACAATCTGGAGCTGTTCCGCTTTGCACGGTGGGGCGTTGTCCCGCTTCCCCCCAGCGGTCGTCTGTCGGTCATACACGCCGACGACCTCGCGCGGCTCATTGTCGCACTTGCCGAGACCGACACCAGGCACACTGTTTACGAGGCCGATGACGCCGTGACGGATGGCTGGAGCCACAGGGATTTTGCTCACGCCATAGGCTTAGCAGTCGGGCGCAACGTCGTGACGGTCCCACTACCCCCGAGTCTGGTTCGAACGGGCGCACGAATCGACGGCGTTTTACGGGGCGCGAATGCCAAGCTCACACCCGACCGTGCTGCATATTTCTGTCATCCCGACTGGACGATTGATCCGGCAAAACGCCCATCCATCGAACTTTGGGCGCCACAGATCGCGACTGCAGCCGGACTGGCCCAAACGGCAAGCTGGTACCGTACCGAAGGATGGCTATAGGAGCATGCCCCATTGCACGCTGGCGGCGGCCAGCGTGAGTATCAAGCCAAACAGGAATGCCCGGTATGCCCGCCCCAGATATTTGTATTTCTTGTTCTGAAGAACCTGCCCATTCTGATACATGTCACGCAGCATCATTCGATAGACCGTTTCGGGGTCGCGCAGTCCGTCGACCACTTCATTGATGAAAGCCTCTTCGCTGAGCGAACTGTAATAACCGAAGAATAGAAGGTTTGGCGTGCTCCCCGTTGCGCCCTTGCCACCGACCGATGGCATGATTGCAAACACCGCCAGCATCGCCGAAACGAATGCCGACAGTGCAAGAATTACGATCGCCGGGGATATTGGCGAATGTACGGCTTGGTTGACCGAAATGGTGAAGACCACGAACGTCGCGCCCATCAGAATGCTGGCCTTTTGATCTGCCATTTGCGACAGGGCAAGGCCCATTTGCTGGCTTGTGCGAACGAGGTGGATAGCGTCGGTGGAGAAGGCGCGCGGTGCTTCGGTCATATTTCCCCCTGCTTGGACAGGTGAGCACGTTACGCCTGCCCGACTCCCGCCGCAATCGCTTGGCAGGGGCAGCTCCAAGCCGTTAAGGACAAAGAATGACCGATCGCACATCCATCTACGAAACTGTCGCTGCCCAGATCGAACCCTTCAACAAGAAAGGTGTCCGAGTGAACGAGGCAACGACGTTTCAGCACGACCTCGAATGGGAATCGCTCACGGTGATGGATTTTGTCGCGGCGATCGAGGACAAATTCGACATCATGATCACAATGAACATGCAAGCCGAAATCGAAACCGTCGGTCAGCTGGTTGATGCCGTAGTGAAGCTGACAGCATGACCGATCTGTTTTCGAAGTTCGACCCGCTCATCAAGCAGCGCGAGGATTTGCTCGCCACCGGTCAGCGCGATCCATTCTCGCTCGTCATGGAAAAAGTTCTGTCGCCAACCCGAGCGGTCTGCAACGGGCGAGAGACCATTCTGCTCGGTACCTACAACTACATGGGAATGACCTTCGATCCTGACGTCATAGATGCAGGCAAACGCGCGCTCGATGAATTTGGAAGCGGCACCACGGGCAGCCGTGTTCTCAACGGTACCTATCAGGGCCACAAGGAATGCGAGGATGCGCTCAAGGATTTTTATGGGATGGACCACGCAATGGTCTTTTCCACGGGTTACCAGGCCAACCTCGGCATCATATCGACAATCGCGGACAAGAACGACTACGTCATCCTCGACGCTGACAGTCACGCCTCGATCTATGATGGTTGTGCACTGGGCAACGCAAACATCGTGCGCTTTCGGCATAATGACGTCGAAGATCTCGACCGGCGCCTGGGCCGCATTCCGGCGGACGCCGGCAAGCTAGTCGTGCTTGAAGGTGTCTATTCGATGCTCGGCGACATCGCACCGCTAACCGAAATGATCGCGGTCGCCAAAAAGCACGGAGCGATGGTCTTGGTCGACGAAGCGCATTCGATGGGCTTCTTTGGGCCCAACGGGCGCGGCGTGGCCGAGGCGCAGGGATGCCTCAACGATGTCGACTTCGTCATCGGCACATTCTCCAAATCAGTGGGCACGGTCGGCGGCTTCTGCACATCAAATCACCCAAAGTTTGAAATTATGCGGCTTGTGTGTCGCCCCTATGTTTTCACGGCGTCCCTCCCGCCAAGCGTGGTCGCCACCGCCGCCACTTCGATCCGCAAGTTGAAACATAGCGGCAACAAACGCGCGCACTTGTGGGAGAATTCGAGAACGCTGCACCAGGGCTTGCGCGATTTGGGCTTCGAGCTCGGCACGGCCGAAGCGCAGAGCGCAATCATTGCCGTGATCATGCCCGATTTAGAGACGGGGGCAGCAATGTGGCAGGCACTGCTCGAAAACGGTCTGTACGTGAACCTGGCCCGTCCGCCAGCAACGCCGGCCAACATGACGCTATTGCGCTGTTCGCTGTGCGCTGAACACAGTGCCGAAGAGGTACAAACCATCTTGATCAGGTTCGCCGCGGCAGGGCGTACAATCGGCGTGATCGACTAATGCTTTAATCAAGCGGCGAGTCGGGGTAAGATCCTGCGATGTGGGAAAGGGCAACGGGCATAGCGACGCGCTGGCGATCGTGGACCTTGCTGGCGATGGCGGCGCTGGGGGCCGCTGTGACCATCATCGTGCTCGTCTTTACGCTGGCCGATGCAAATCGCGACCGCGACGCCGCACTGCGACTGCAGGCGAGTAGTTCGGACCGGGTCACACTTGCAGCGACCTTCGAAGCCGCCATGGCCCGCAGCGAGGCCGCGTTGGGTCGATATATAGTCAGTCTCGACACGGCGCAGGGTACGTTATTTTCTGATGACTGGCGGACATCGGGTGTCCTTCTCGATCGGTTAGCGAAAGCGAGCAGCGAAGATCCCGAACAGACAGCTCAGATCGCGGCGCTCCGCGCGGCTTGGTCAGTGCGGAGCAAGGAACTCGCCGATACCGCGATCCGCACAACCTATCATCAGAACAGCGAGGCGTTGGCGACCTATTACAAAATCCGTTCATCACCCGCGCTCGACCAGCTAACTGTGGGCATTCAATCTGTCATTGAGCACGAACGCGACATCTTGTCGCAGCGTAGTTCACTTGTCGCCAACCGCATTGACCGCGCCCGTTCGTTAACCACATTGGTTTCAGTGGCTGGGGTACTGATGGTCGCGGGGGTGGTCGGGCTCGCGTTTTTGGTACTGGGTGCAGCGCAGCGCCGCCAGCACGAGGAAGAACGCAGCGAAGCCCTTGAAGATGCCGTCGCCGAGCGCACAGCCGAGCTGAGTGCCGCGAATGAACGCCTGGTTGCAGAAATGGCAACGCGCGAGACTGCGGAGGCCCGGTTACGTCAAGCACAAAAAATGGATGCCGTGGGGCAATTGACGGGCGGTATCGCACACGACTTCAACAACATGCTGGCCGTCGTTCTAGGCGGTGTAGAGCTCGCCAAGCGGCGCATAAGCGACGGGCGTGACGACCCCACCCGCCATCTCGACAGCGCGATGGAGGGCGCCAACCGTGCCGCCGCGCTGACGAAGCGCCTGCTGGCGTTTGCCCGGGCCGAACCGTTACTTCCTGCCGCAACCGACGCCGACGCACTGATCGAAGGCATGTCGGACCTGCTCGACCGAACCTTGGGTGAGCAAATTTCGGTGCGGCATCTCGCGCGCGCGCACGGCTGGCCGATCTTTGCCGACCGCCACCAGCTCGAAAACGCGCTCCTCAACCTGGCGGTTAATGCACGCGATGCAATGGACGCCAAGGAATCAGGGGGTGGCACGCTGACGATTGCGACAGCGCGGGTCGCCCTCAACGACGGCGAAATCGCTGACCTGTTTGCCGGTGACTATGTTCGTATTTCGATCAGCGATACGGGCACAGGTATCGAGCGCGCGGTGCTTGACCGAATCTTCGAACCTTTTTTCACGACCAAGGCTACCGGGAAGGGCACAGGCCTCGGTCTCAGCCAGGTGTTTGGCTACGCGCGCCAGTCGGACGGTACAGTCACCGTGGACTCGATCGTCGGGACCGGCACGACGGTTTCACTCTATCTGCCCCGTCATGCCGGCGAGGTCGTCGCCCTCGACGATCGCTATGAAGAAGCCGCGCTGAGCATGCCTGGCCGCTCGGCGAAGATACTTGTCGTCGAAGACGACCGCCGCGTACTGGCGGCCACTGTCGAAGTGTTGCTCGAACTTGGTCACGAGCCAGTTTCCTGCCTCGGTCCCGACGATGCTGCTGCCGAGCTACGCCGCCACCCTGATATCGACTTGCTGCTATCCGATGTCTTGATGCCTGGCCAGACCGGCCCCGAGCTCGCAGCCGAATTGCGCAAGATCCAGCCTAACCTGAAAGTTATCTTCGTCACGGGTTACACAGGCGACATTGCGAGTGCCGAGGCCTTTGGCGACGATACCGTGCTGCGCAAACCCTTCACGATCAGTGTGCTCGGCACCGCCATCGACACGGCACTTGTCTCCGCCGACTCCGCAGCGCTGGAAACACAGGCAGCAGCTTGATAGGGAGGCAGTGCGTCCCCCTCCCGAAATTCGGACTTGTGTGAACCTGTTTTCCGCCACTGACCGTTATCTTGCGCGCCTGATCCTGCTGCCGCTTGTCGGATCGTTGGTAATTGCGGCAATGTTGCTGGTACTCGACCGGATGTTGCGCTTGTTTGACTTCGTTGCATCCGAAGGAGGGCCGGTCAGCGTTGTCTGGCGAATGCTGGCAAACCTGCTTCCCGAATACATGTCGCTCGGGATCCCCATTGGGCTGCTCATGGGCATTTTGCTGGCATTCCGAAAGCTTGCGCTGTCGTCCGAACTCGATGTGCTGCAGGCAGTGGGACAGGGATACAACCGCATGCTGTTCGTCCCCTATCTCTACACGTTTGCATTGGCTGCAGCGAACCTCGGCATCGTCGGTTATGTTCAACCAATCGCGCGCTTTTCCTACGAGGAACTGCGTTTCGAGCTACGTTCGGGTGCGCTGGGCGCTTCGATTAAGGTCGGTGAGTTCAATCGTCTAGGCAAAGACATGACCTTGCGAATCGACAAAAGTCAGGACGGAGGGCGACAGTTGTCGGGTATTTTCGTGATGGCGCGCCAGAGCGGGGGTAAATCACTTTCCGTGGCTGCCGAGCACGGTCAATTCCTCGCGACCGACGACAACGATGTCATCATTCTGCGCTTGTCGAACGGCACTCTGGTGCACGATCAGCCCGGCTTCCACACGCCGCGCGTTCTGACCTTTACCGCGCACGACTTGCCCATCGATCTGCCGAAGATGGAGAGTTTTCGACGGCGCGGCGAAAAGCAATTGGAGCAGACTTTACCTGAACTGGTCAGAACCGGGCGAAATTCAGCAAATCCGATCGCTACGCGCAATCAGGCGCGGGCGACCTTCCACTATCGCATCGCCGAAGTCATGATGATGTTCCTGCTTCCTTTACTTGCCGTTGCGCTGGCGGTGCCGCCGAAGCGATCGACGTCGGCGCTTGGCGTATTTGTCTCTATCGTAATGGTTGTGACCTATCACAAGATCAACGAATACGCCTCAGGACTAGGGTCGCTGGGCGTGGTCGACCCGTTCGTTGCGCTTTGGATTCCGTTCGCTCTGTTCGCCGGACTCATCGTGTGGATGTATTACACGATCGCGTTCATCCCTGGGGGCCAGCCGATTGGGGCGCTAGACCGGGTTGCAGGCAAGGCGATGAAGGCCGTCCGCAGCCTCTTTGCGCAAAACCGCTAGCAATGCCCAGTTTTTTTCCCTCGCGCACTGTGATGATTTACATGGCGAAGCTGTTCCTGACCCGCAGCTTTGCGGTTCTGGCGCTCCTCGTCCTCGTGCTTCAGGCGCTCGATCTTCTCGGCGAAAGTAGCAAGATCCTGGCTCATCCTGGGAACGGTCAGGCCCAGATCCTACAATACATCTCGCTGCGTATGCCCGCGATCGTTCAGCGGTTTCTGCCGTTCTCTGTTCTGCTTGGCACACTGATTGCTTTCATGACGTTAAACCAGAACAGCGAAGTCATCGCGATGAAGGCAGCAGGGCTTTCTGCACATCAAGTGCTTGCACCCTTCATCGTTGCCAGCATGTTCGTCGCAGTTGTTTCGTTTGTTTTTAACGAGCGCGTCGTCGCGCGCGCGTCGGCGTCGCTAGACCGCTGGACGGCAGTGGATTTCGGCCCCTTACCGACGGGGCGCGAAGGCGTTCCCAATGTCTGGGTGCGCGACGGCGACGACCTGATTCACGCCGACCTCGCCAGCGGGCGCAGCATTAACACCCGCCTCACCCACGTGGCCGTCTACGACAGAGCGGGTGGCATTCTCAAATCGATCGTTGATGCCGACAGCGCCAAGCCAGTTGACGGAGGCTGGGAGTTGTCGAATGCGCGCTCATTCAACGTCGCGGCCGGGACGCGCAAACCGCTGGGAACTGTCCGGATGGCACAAGGCGTACGCCCCGATCAGTTCACATTGGCATCGGTGGATCCGCTGGGTTTGTCGTTTACCCAGTTAAGCCAGGCAATTGACGACCTCGATTCGGCAGGTCGCCC
>JAYVVA010000399.1:0-9772 GCA_043787435.1 Sphingomonadales bacterium
GCCTCCTTCCTCACATACATGTACAAAAATAGCTCCTGATGCGGCAGGAGTATGATTACGCCGCCCAGCCGCCCCAGCGCGCGCTCGGCCAAACTCGACCGGTCCAGCAGCGCGAGCGCACGGATCGGCGGATCCGGCGCATGCGGCGGCAACGGCTGCGGAACGAAGGCGCGTACGACCTCGCCTGCTGTGGGCGTCTCAACAAAGCGACCTAGGCGCTGGTTGGGATCGGTATCGAGCCTCTCCCCCCGGAATGTCGACGGGTTAGTATTTAAGTAATACCGGCCTCTCTTAAATAGCGAAGGCGCTTAGATAGGTAGGCGTAAATAAGGGGTTCGAGCTCGGTGAACGGCGATGCGGGTTGCACAGTCATCCCGCGCAGTATTCCAACTGGACGCCGCACACTGTTTCCACGTGACACCCCAATCCGCAATATCCAGCCGCAGAATCTACAAAATGCATTGCCGGCGTGGTCGCGCGGCAGCGGTGACAGAATGTCCAACCACGTTGAAGACCTCACCGAGCGCGATTGCCTTGTTTTAACGGTGTCACCAAAAATCGATGGCCTGCCAACAGGCAGGCCATCGATTGAGGGCAAAACGCAGACCGGCGTCAGATTTAGAAGCTCTTTGTCAACTTGAGACTTCCCTGATGTGCAAAGCTGCCGGATCCTGCGCGATAATAATCATAACCTGCCGAAAAGGACCAGGCGCGCGACCCGCACTGGCATGATGCAAGCGTAAGGCTAGCTCCCAGGTTCAGCGTATCGTCTGACACTGTCGGGCCGGGAACTACAAAGGATTGCGACCCTGCGACATCGAAGGCGGCAACTTGAGAAAGACCCGGGTTTTTCAATTCATGCAACCACTTTGCGTGAACCTCGGGAACCCAGACACCGCCGCTGTAATGAACATTCTTCGACAGCTTCAGTCCCAGCGTCGATTCGAGGAAATCATAGCTGCGCGATGCGACCCGAAGATCCACGTCTCCGGCGCCGGTCTCTCGGTAACCGTTGAGGTCAATGCGGCTATATTGGAGCGATGCCAACGGGGTTGCAGTAAAATCACCCGAACGCAGGTTCCAGCCTGTCGTCGCGATCGACGTATAGCTCTGACCTTGGTACCCGTGTGTTGCTACCCGCGAGACCCCCGGGAAAACGATATCCCGTGCGCCGGAATAGTCGTTCGCAGCGACGGATAATGCGGCGTTGATGAACCAGGGGCCGCGTTGATGACCGGCGTAAACCGAGACCTGGTAGCTGTCCAAGTCAGTTCGAGACGTATTTTCGTTGGACCTGATGTTACCGTGAGCATACCCAAAACCGCCGCCAGCACGCGTGAACTCGCCGATTGGCGCATCCCAGCCCACAAAGGCACCGCCGATGTTGAGGTTATAGCCTGCGACGGCCTGCTGGCTCCTCTGCCTCGAGAAATAGCCGTACCCTTGCATCCACAAGCCACCGCGCCGTTCGTCGCGGGTGCACACTGGCGCGTCCTTTTTGAGCCGGCGATCCTCGTTACCTTCCAGATCACACCTAATATTGCTGAGGTGCGCCATCGAAAGATCCTGCAGCTGTCGTGTGCCATCGAAGGTGGCGATTGCAGCAGCGCCATCAGTCGATGATGGGGCTAACTGGCTTATGGCAGTAACCACAGCCGCCGGATCCGAGATGGCATTGATCGGAGCGAGCACAGTGATCAGATCAGGTGTGGGCGCGACGCCGACGAGCACGGGGACAACCACAGCGGCGATTGGCAGCGTAACCGGTAATACGACTCCGGTTGGCGGCGCCACTGGCACGAGCAGCGGCGTTCCAGTCGCCTCGATGCGAACCTGCCCGCCAATTGTACCAGCCAGCGGTACCGCTTTGAACGTGTACAGAGGATTACTTGGGTTCTGGACCGATATGTTGACAACGCTGCCGTTCGTGCCGCTTGTCGCGTCTACGATGTTGAACTGGCTTCCGACCGGAATGTAGGCGCTCGGCGCCACAGTCACATTGACCAGCAAGGTTGGTCCAAGATTGGCAGCCCCGACCGGCCGAATGCTGCCGTAGACCGACGTGCCTGCAAGCGTCGTGTTGATGACTCCTGCCGTGCCGATATTGGCGATTGTCAGGGCGCCACCGATATTCAGTGTGTTGGTCCCGAGCGAAAAGGAAAACGCGTCGACGGCACCGGTAATGTTGGCGCTCACGCCGGCAAGATTACTGCCGCCCACTACGTTGATTGCCTTGAGCCCGACGGCGCCGCCGACCGCGCCGTCAAGCGTGCTTCCGCCGCCGAGAATCAACGTGCCGGTCTTGGCTCCAGCCGTTGTTGTCAAAGCGCCTATCAGCGTCGTTTTTGGCGCGAGGCTGATCGTGCCGTCACCCGCGAAGTTGGTCGCGGCTGCATTGATCGATCCACTGTTGAAATTCATTGTGCCCGTGCCTGAGACATTTACCGTCGTGGCGAAAACGGGGCCCATGAAATTGACTACAGTGCCGTCGGCGGCGCCCCTGATATTAAGCAAGAACGGCCCACCTGGCTGTGTGACACCAATATCACCGTAAACAGTCGAGCTGCTGTTGAAGAGGATATTGCCTTGGCTACTCGCTGCGGTCGAAATCGCGACATGGCCGGGAATGACGGGATTGTTGAGCGTAAACACGTCCATGGCTGGCCCGCCGACGACACCAACGACCAAGGTCCCCGTCGTCGCCGAACCTGACAGGTCGACGCCGCCAAGGACGCCAGTGGCATTGAGCGGGATCGCGCCAGGCCCCACCGCAGTTTGCCGGTCAGCAAGCGCTTGGGTGGAAGCCGTAACGGCAATTGCTGAGAGCAGGGAAGCACGTAGCATTTTCATAAATTGTCCATTCAGATTGTTCGAATTGGTGCCGATGAATATTGCTACATCAACAATATAACTGACGCCTCTATCTACCGCCATTCATGTCGTAACAATTAAAGCAGGTAAATCGAAACGGTTGCGTAATGAATACTAGACCAATGATAGTAATAGTATACTAAAGTGCAACAGTGGCTTTGGTTACGTATATTTATAATTTGTCTGTGTGACAAATTTGGCGACATTGTTGAATACGACTTTGCCACTCATAGGGTTCGTGGGCGTGATGGCGGTCACCGATCCAAAATAGGCCGGCGATGGCGGACAAGGCTGCCGAGGTGGCTGCGATCCCATTCAGTTCGCAAGGTAACCTGACCCCAGCGGGTCGTTGAGGACAGGAGCCAGCGTACGGAGCGGACTTTAGGGTTCCAAGCACGGGCATGTTTGGCGACGACGAGCAATCGTTGCGCAGAGCGGCACCCGAAGCCCTGCCAAAGACGCCGATCTGGCCTGGCAGCTTTGAGTGCCAGGGCGAACATAACGGCTCTTCGATGCGATTTGAAGGCACCCCCACGAGCATGCGTTCCTAAGCTATGTAAACCGTCCGCACTTTTTTCCCGGCTGGACACCCAAACGTCACGTTTGACCGGTGATGAGGGATCCAGCGAATGACACAGCCGCTCGTCAAATTGCCACCCTGCCGCGAGGGCGTGTGGGCCTATTGCGTTCGCCTGCAGGAATGAGCTTAGTAGCGGTCAAGCGAAGACTTGTCGCTCGGGACGACGAGGTTTTCGCCGAGTCAACGGATGATGGAGTTTTTGCCCGACGCCTGTCTGCGAACTTCAGTGGTTCCTTCGTGTCAGCTAGACACAGGATCAGGACTTTGTTTAAGTTTCACACATGCTCCCGCGCATCACTGAGACCTTGATCCATCAAGCAATCCAGACCGAGGCGATGATCCGTGCCGGCGAAAGTTACTGTTGGCAGGGCAAAGTAAAAAATCTCGCGCTCGACGCCGAGATGGCCATGATCACTGCCGACGTGCTGGGCAGCGCGGCAGATCCCTATAAAGTAACGATCATCTGTAATGACGGCGATCCAGATACACCTCTTGACGTCGATTGTTCTTGCCCGATCGGCTTTGGCTGCAAACACGGCGCGGCAGTGCTTTATGCGGCGCAGGCGCAGATGGAGGTAGGCGTGCAGATCTCTATTCCGGCAGCCATTGCCAAGCCTGTAAGTCCACCACAGCTCAAGACAGCGCCCTTGCCGCATCCGCTTTTCTTCTGGCTGGCTGAGGCACAGAGCTACGGGCCGATGCGCCAGGCCAGCGCGAACGATGTGGTGTATGTGCTCGCGCCCCACACGCTTCACACCGTCAAGAAAGTCAAAGGGCAGCAGGCTCCAATCGTGGCTGCCGCGTTGCCCTACAATATCTTCGCCAAAGTCCTCCTCAAGGAGCCCGGTGCCAGTGGCGGCCGTACATGGTTTGAACCTAATCCCTATAACCTGTATTGGCTCGATCAGGTGCCAACACCGCTCGATGCGTGGCTGATCAAGCGCGTTCATGACCGACACGGTGACCTTTGCGGCGGCAGCCTCAAAGGGCTTGCTGGAGCAAACTGGCTTGAGCGGGCCTTAACAACAGGCAACGTGCGGTGGCGCATGCCCGATGGGCCAGTGGTCCATGCTGCAGAGCCGATCAAAGCTTCGTTCAGTTGGGTGACAGTGGGCGCCAACGAGCAGCGGCTCACTTTGGCCGACGTGCCCGCCGGCATGACGCTCATTGCGCTGGCGCCCCCGGCGCTGATCGACAGCGCAACCGGCGCGGTTCACTGGGTCGCGTCCGGGCTGGAAGACACATTGGCGGAGCGACTGCTTCATCTCCCACCCGTGCCTCCCTACGCCGTGCATGAGGTTGCGGAGAAATGGGGACGAGTTGCAGGAGGTGCAGTCGCGCCGCCGGTGCTTCACAATCTGGTGGACCGGGGGATACTCACGCCGACGCCACTGCTGACTTTTCGTGAGGAAGGCGTGGATATTTTGCTGCCGTATAGGGCAGGCTATCGCAATGCCGGCACAATGAGAGTTGCGACGGCAACGGCGAGGTTGAGCTTTGATTATGAAGGCTTCCCGGTTACCCACGCGACCGAGGCAACGCTCATTGTCGATGTCAGCGACGAGGGCGCAGTCCAGTTCCAACGTGATTTGGTAGCCGAGAAAAGCGCGTTCACGCGGATGGCTGGGCTTGGGCTCAGGCCAATCAAGGCCTTCCCGGACGTCAGGGCAAAGGCGAACCAATCGTGGGATTTGGCAATCCAGATCGGCGCGGTGCCGGTGGACTACGCCGATATTTTGCAGCGCCAAGTACTGCGGCTGCGAGAGGAGGGTTGGCGGATTGCCTATGCCCCCCGCTGGTCACTTGCCTTTGTCGAGCTTGAACCGGGTAGTCTCGGTTTTGACGTCAATCCTTCGGGGATCGACTGGTTCGACATCACGCTGGGTGCGCGGATAGACGGCAAGACCATCGACATCTTACCTCTGTTACGCCGGATGTTGGGGCGACACGGTGCCGCGTTGCTCGATCACCCCGGCGAGATGCTGCCGGTTGAAATCGCGTCGGGAAAACTGGCGCAGATTCCGATGGAGCTGGTCAGGCCGGTTCTGGAAATCCTGCTCATGTTCGCCCTACAGGAACGGTACGGCAACGAACGGCTGCGACTGCCCGCGCGTGATCTCGCAGCGCTTGCGGACTTCGAAAGCGGCACAAAGGCGCACATCCCCTGGACAGGCGCTGAACCACTGCGCTCGCTGGCGAGATCTCTTGCCCACTTGCACCTGGCCCCCACCAAAACGCCCACGGGCTTTACGGCGACGCTCCGTCCCTATCAGCAGCAGGGTCTCGACTGGCTACAGGCCCTCCACGGCGCAGGCTTCGGCGGTGTTCTGGCCGATGACATGGGGCTGGGCAAGACCGTTCAGGCGCTTGCTCATATCGCCACATTGAAGGCGTCAAAGGCCCTTGAAGGGCCGGTACTGATCGTCTGCCCGACCTCCGTGCTCCCCAATTGGCAGGCGGAACTGGCCCAGTTCGCGCCCGAGCTCACCACGCTCTTGTGGCACGGTGCAAACCGCAAAACGCTTGCGGCCAAAATTGGCAAACAGGATGTGATCGTCACCAGTTACCCGCTGTTGATGCGCGACATCGAGACGCTGAAAGCGCAGTCGCTCAGCCTGATCATCTATGACGAAGCGCAGATGCTCAAAAACTCCAAGACCGCCGGATTCAAGGCAGCCAGGCAAATGAAAGCGGTCCAGACGCTTGCCCTCACCGGTACACCCGTTGAGAACCAGTTGAGCGATGCGTGGAGCCTCATGGAACTGGTCACCCCAGGGCTGCTGGGTACGCTGGATCATTTCAATCGCACTATTGCCAAACCTATCACCCGCGACAATGACCCGGCGGCCAAGGCCATGCTCGCGCGGCGGCTGCGCCCGTTCATGCTCCGGCGGACGAAAGATCAGGTCGCGAGCGATCTGCCCGCAAAGATTGAGATCCCCGAGTGGATCGATCTGGGAGGCAGGCAGCTCGAGCTTTACGAGTCGATGCGGCTGCTCATGCAGAAGAAGGTGCGCGATGAGATCGAACGCGTCGGGTTAATGCGGTCGCACATCATCTTCCTCGATGCCCTGCTCAAGCTCCGGCAGATCTGCTGCGACCCCCGTCTCCTGCAGCCTGACACCTTGGCCACCTCGGCCAAGCTCGTGCGCATGATGGAAATGCTGCCTGAACTGCTCGCCGAGGGCCGCAAGGTCATTGTGTTCAGTCAGTTCACGTCGATGCTCGATCTGATCAAGCCCGAACTTGGCGGACGCGGCATCGATTTTACCGAAATTCGGGGAAAGACCAAGGATCGTTCGGCTCCGGTGACGGCTTTTCAAGCGGGCGCGGTGTCGGTCATTCTCGTCAGCCTCAAGGCCGGTGGTACTGGGCTCAACCTCACGGCCGCCGATACGGTCATCCTTTTTGACCCGTGGTGGAACCCAGCCGTCGAAGCTCAAGCCATCGACCGCGCACACCGTATCGGCCAGGCCAAGCCTGTCTTCGTCCACCGTTTTATCGCGCGCGGGACGGTCGAGGAAAAAATCCTGTCGCTCCAGGCAAAAAAGCGGTCGCTTGCCGCGACGCTGTGGGGCGATGCCGACGACGGGGTCGCGCCCGCAAAACTGTCAGAAGCGGACGTGCGATTCTTGCTGGGGTAACCGAAGCCGGCTTTTTGACCGCCGCGATACGCTGATCGGTCGCTCAATCCGCTCAAGACTGTCCTGCTCACGGCCTTCGATCTGACGAGGGCGGGTCCAATGCTGATGCGCCGCATCTCGAACCGGCGACTTGCGCCGAGTCGGCTGCGTGACAGCCGCAAGGCTGCGCTTTATGCGCGTGGTCGACCCACCGAGGAGATTTGACGATGAAGACCCGTTCCGCCGTTGCGTTTGAAGCAAAACAGCCGCTCGAGATCGTCGAGGTCGATCTCGAGGGCCCGCGCAGCGGTGAAGTGCTCGTCGAGATCATGGCGACGGGGATTTGCCATACCGATGCCTATACGCTCGATGGCCTCGACAGCGAGGGGATCTTCCCCAGTATCCTTGGCCATGAGGGCGCAGGCATCGTGCGTGAGGTCGGCGCGGGTGTGACCAGTGTGGCGCCGGGCGACCATGTCATTCCGCTTTACACGCCGGAATGCCGCCAGTGTAAATCATGCCTCAGCGGCAAGACCAACCTGTGCACGGCGATCCGCGCGACGCAGGGCAAAGGCTTGATGCCCGACGGCACCAGCCGGTTCAGCTACAAAGGTCAGCCGATTTTCCACTATATGGGCTGCTCGACCTTTTCCAACTTCACCGTTCTTCCCGAGATTGCGGTGGCCAAGATCCGGACCGACGCCCCGTTCAAGACGAGCTGCTATATCGGATGCGGCGTCACAACGGGTGTCGGTGCAGTCGTCAATACGGCCAAGGTCGCACCCGGGGACAATGTCATCATCTTTGGCCTCGGCGGCATCGGGCTCAACGTGCTCCAGGGCGCGCGGATGGCCGGTGCCAATATGATCATCGGCGTCGACATCAATCCCGATCGCGAGGCATGGGGCAAAAAGTTCGGGATGACGCATTTCGTCAATCCCAAGGACGTGGCAGGCGACTTGGTGCAGCATCTTGTCGGACTTACAGATGGCGGCGCGGACTACACGTTCGACTGTACAGGCAACACGACGGTCATGCGTCAGGCGCTCGAGGCCTGCCACCGCGGTTGGGGAACCAGCATCATCATTGGCGTTGCCGAAGCTGGCAAGGAGATCAGCACGCGGCCGTTCCAGCTCGTGACAGGACGCAATTGGCGCGGGACGGCGTTCGGCGGTGCCAAGGGCCGCACCGACGTTCCCAAGATCGTCGACTGGTACATGAACGGCAAAATCGAGATCGACTCGATGATCACACACACACTCACGCTCGACGAGATCAACAAGGGGTTTGACCTGATGCACGCGGGGACAAGTATCAGGTCGGTCGTCGTCTATTGAGTGAGGCCTGCCCGCCGGTGGACAATCGCCCCGAATATGTCCTGACGTTCACGTGCGCTGATCGCGTCGGAATTGTGGCTGCCATAACGGGGGGCTTGGCTGCGCATGACGGCTTCATTCTCGACAGTCAGCAATATGCCGATCTCGATACGGGGCGGTTTTTCATGCGGGTTTCGTTCTGTGCCGGCGGGAAAGCGTTTCCGGGAGAGCCCGATGCCGTGCACGCATTTATTGCGGAGGTCGCGGACGCAAATACGCTCGGCTGGGCGCTGCGCAACAGCACCGAGCGGCCGCGCATGCTCATCGCGGTGTCAAAGGCGTCGCACTGCCTGAACGACCTGCTTCATCGCTGGAGTACTGGGGCGTTGTCGGTCGATATCGTCGGCGTTGTCTCGAACCACGATACCATGCGAGCGCTCACCGAATGGATCGGACGCGATTTCAAGGCGCAAGTGCTCGCACGCGCTGTAAGGTGGGTTGCCGAACGTCGCGTTCTGCTCAACGGTAAGCGCACCGTTGTCTTTCGATAATTACTGCAACGCAAGGAGAGAAGATGTTCAGTCATATGATGGTGGGCAGCAACGATATTGCCCGATCGAAGAAATTCTACGACGCCACTTTCAAGGCGATGGGCGGGCGCGAAGGCAGCATCGACCCAAAGGGTCGCCTGATATACGCGCACAATGGCACTATGTTTCTGGTGACGCCGCCAATCGATAGTCAACCTGCCACTGTCGGCAATGGCTGCACCATCGGCTTTGCGATGACGCCTGAGCAGGCTGATGCGTGGCACGAAGCGGGCGTGTCAAACGGCGGTACCGCGATCGAAGATCCGCCGGGCGTCCGCGATGGCGGCACGATGAAGCTCTACCTTGCCTATCTGCGCGACCCGGATGGCAACAAGCTATGTGCGCTGCACTTTTTGCCGGCATAGACATCGATGACGTTTGAAACCATTTCCACAGTTCGTAGTCACGGCGGCGTGCAGGGCGTTTATCGCCATGCCGCCGCCACGACTGGCAGCGATATGGTATTTTCGGTCTTCGTGCCCGATCATGCCCCTGGTGCGAAGCTGCCCGTCGTCTGGTTTTTATCCGGACTGACATGCACCCATGCCAACGTCACCGACAAGGGTGAGTTTCGTGCAGCCTGTGCTAAACTTGGCATTATCCTCGTTGCGCCCGACACCAGCCCAAGAGGCGAAGGCGTCGCGAACGATGACGCTTATGACATGGGGCAGGGCGCAGGTTTCTATGTCGATGCAACGCGCGCGCCCTGGACACCAAACTTCCGGATGCGGTCGTATGTCGAAGACGAATTGCCCGCGCTCGTCGGTGCGAATTTCCCGGTTGATATGCACG
>JAYVVA010000400.1:0-6230 GCA_043787435.1 Sphingomonadales bacterium
GCTGATCGCCTCATAGCAAGGACAGGCAACGCGCTTGTTCATCGGTGATGCCGTCGCCGGCGCTGTTCCCAAGCCAATCCTGTTCGCGAGCGGCAAGCCTGAAAAACTTTCTGGATGCAATTGGGCGGCAGCGACACGCCTCGTCTGCACAATCGGCGGCCTTTCTGAATATGGCGGCGATATCTTTGGATTTTCGATAGTGGTCTCGGTCGACGCGGACGGTCAAAACCAGCGCGTCCTGAGTACCCGCTGCGGTGCCGATGCGCTCGGGCTCGACCTACGCGGTGGATCGGTGATCGATTATCTACCCGACGAAAACGGCGTCTTCTTGATGATGCGCAGCTACGTTCCCGAGGCACGGATCGGCAGCCTCGTCGAAAAGACCGCGGAAGGCGTGGGCGTTGACCGGATCGATACCCGAACCGGCGCGATCAAGCACGTCGAAGGCGTTCAGCGCGACGCGGTTGAATATATCACTGATGGCTACGGCGACGTCCGGATCAAGGGTGTGGCGACCCCGACCTCGGCGGGATACGAGGCGGGATCGGTCAACTATCTTTATCGCTTGAAGGACACACGCGACTGGCTGCCGCTTTCGACCTAAGTCTAAAGCAATCGTAGTGGCTTCCATCCGCATGCAGTCGATCGCGATGCCAATTTGGTCTGCGGTTTCGAGAAGATAGGCGGACGCCTTGTTGCCATCAGCTATAGCCTGAACGGCGCTTTAGAGACGCGAGTCCTCTACCGTCATCCCAGCGTCGATGTTGATGGACTGGTTCGCGTTGGCCGCCGGAGCCGCGTCATCGGCCGGCAAATACTTGGTCGCCAAAGGAATTGCCGACCCGGCGAGATTGACGGTTTTTTGGGTGGTCTTATGGCCGCTATGCAGCGCTTCAAGCAGCGGTTACCGAACCTCAATTGTTCAAGGCGGTCGTGGCGATTGCGCCTGTGACCGATTTCGGTACCCTTCTTTGCGGCAGGCAATATTACGCGGACCACTTTCTGGAGCAGGGCTTTATCGGATCGGGTCCGCACATTGTTGCTGGATCGCCTGCGCGCAATGCGTCGCGCATCACAGCGCCCGTGCTGATGTTCCAGGGAATGCTCGATGCCAACGTTCCTGCAGCTTAGGCAAAGTTGATGCAGGAGAAAATGAAGGCGGCGGGAAAACGCGGCGAGTTGGTGATCTTCGAAGGTCTTGCCCATCAGCTCGATGACGAAGCCGCACGCACGGCGATGTTGAAACGGGCAGGCGATTTTCTGATGGCGCCCGGCAATAAGGCTGGCTCGGCGTGGCAGGATGCGCGTTCAAAAGTTTTCCTGCTTTCGCCTAGCGATACGCCGCCAGGGCGGGTGACAGCGGGGGCCGAAAGTCGGCTTTGCGCCAAGGCGCGTGGCTCGGCTCCTCGGGGTTGGGCAGGGCGAACCGCAGGTACCCGAAAAATGTGGCGATGCGGCGTTCACGCGTGTCTGGGACTTGAGCGCGACCGTGCATGTACCGGGTGTTGTCGAGCATCAAAACGTCGCCGGCCTGCCAGGTGATCGGTACCGCAAGCCTGTCCCCGATTCTCTTGATTTCTTGAAGCCACGATTCGGGGACCGGTTCGCCGTCATCGAGTACCGGGAAGTTGGAACGCCCGTTGTTGAAACGGGCAAACAGCAAGAAGTTGCCGAAGGCCAACTGGTCCGTAAACATGGGGCTGTGCAGCACGGGGCGGGAAAAGACCCGCGCCAGCGTGCTGCCAACCGATACGAAACGATAAGGACATGACGGCGGCGGGTTTGAAAGAATATCGGTGCCTGGCTCGACCGTTCCGAGCCAGAACTGGAGCAGGTCCGGCCATGTCGGCTGGACGTATACTAGTCGCCGTCCGGATAAATCCCGACGGAGCTGGTCAGGCATTTGGCGCACGATTTCGACGCCATCGCAAATCAGTGTCTCGCCGCCACGGCTTGGCGCAGCCTGGCAGGCGAAGAACGCGACGTCGGGTTTCCAAGGTTCGCGCGATAATTCAGGGTGAAGCGAAAAGGCTGCATTGCCACCGTCGACTGTGTGGATGTTGTTTTTGACATCGATCGGATCGCGACCCGGACTTTCGTTGATGACTGACGTCGCGCAGTATCGCGCGGTAAAGTTTTGAAACCGTGCGATATCGATACCGAACCCTCGGAACAGCAGGGCGCCGTAGTCCTTGTAGAGAGCAATGACTTCGCGAGGGTCGATGTCGCCGATACTGCGCTCGTTCGTTGCATCGACCTGGACATAAGGGCGACCGGGCTGAGGCAGTAGAATCGAGACCATGATTGTTGTTGGCATAGCCGCACTGGCTACGGTCAGCTATAGCGACGCCATGGTTGTGACACGTAGCGATCTTTTCGACTCGCCCGACCATTATCTCCATTCCTTCGATGACGAAAACGCGGTGTTTGTCCCAATGGATCGCGCTGCGTATCACCGCTCGATATTTCTCGATGCGCGGATTTCGCCCGCTGCGAACGGCTCGATACGTCTGCCGCTTGAAAGGCTGGAGGCAGAGGGCGCGTTCAAGCCCATCGGCTGGATCTTCCATCTTGCTCATTGTGGCTCGACCCTGCTGGCACGGGCACTCGATGACCTTAAAACCAACCTGGTACTGCGCGAACCCATGTGTTTGCGTGACGTCGCGCTCGATTACAGACCGGCGCGTGTGGCGCTGGTCAAGGCAATGCTGGGCAAACGCTATCGCGCTGGGGCGCCGTCACTCGTGAAAGCGAGCGTGCCGGTAAATTTTATTCTGCCGCAACTCCTGACTGACGCCGGCGATGTGCGGGCGATATTTCTGCACTGCCCGCTCAGGGACTATTTGTTGGCAATTCTGCGCACGCCCGGGCACCGAGACTGGATCGCGCGCGTCACTCGGCTTCTCGCGTCGCATCTGGGTGATTTGACTGCCTTGACGGACGCCGAGCGTGGGGCGGCACTCTGGCTGGCTCAGATGCGTGCGTTTGACCAGGCCATGGCGCGCAATCCCGCAACCGTCAGTCTCGACTGCGAAATCTTTTTTGGAACCCCCCGATCAGCTCTGGCAGCTGCAGCTGCTTATTTTGAAGTGGAGATGACGGACGTTGCGATTGAACAGACTGTGGCTGGACCGCTCTTTGCGACCCACGCGAAGAGGCCTGCACAACGCTTCGACAACGCCGCACGCCTCGAACGGCGAATCGAGCTCCAGCACGAGCTCGCGCCTGAGCTCGATCGTGCAGAATCGTGGGTGAGACAGGCGGGCGGAGGGCTCCTCCTACCACGCCCACTGTCCTGATCGTTAACGCGAATAGAATTCGACGACGAGGTTAGGTTCCATCTTGACCGGATAGGGCACTTCGTCAAGCGTTGGAACGCGCGAGAAGGTTGCCTTTGCGGTCCCGTCAATCGCGACATATTCGGGAATGTCGCGCTCCGGCAGACTCTGCGCTTCCATGACGAGCGCCATTTCCTGCGCCTTGGTGCCCAGCGTAATCTCGTCGCCGACGTCGCAACGACGCGAGGCAACGTTGCACTTGACGCCATTGATGCGGATGTGACCGTGCGAAACGAGCTGGCGCGCAGAAAAAATCGTTGGTGCGAACTTGGCGCGGTAAACGATCATATCGAGCCGACGCTCGAGCAGGCCGATGAGGTTCTGAGATGTATCGCCCTTCATGCGGGCGGCCTCGACGTACTGCTTCTTGAACTGCTTTTCGGTGACCTCGCCGTAATAGCCCTTCAGCTTCTGCTTGGCCTTCAGCTGAAGACCATAGTCACTGACTTTGCCCTTGCGGCGCTGACCATGCTGGCCGGGGCCGTACTCACGCTTGTTGACGGGAGATTTGGGGCGACCCCAAATGTTCTCGCCCATACGACGGTCGAGTTTGTGCTTCGCGCTTTGACGCTTTGACATTGGTATTCCTTCAATTGCGTAGCCGTTGGAGCGGCAGTTCGTCGCTTGGGTCCGCGCTACGTCGATCAGGAGACCGGGCAGGACCACCGCTTCACCAAGCTTGCGGGGTCAATTGCGAGGCCCGGCCCTATGACGGCCGAGGGCGCTTCCGTCAACCCTTTGGGCGCGGGTTGACCAGCGCCCCGATGATGCCGCGCAGTGTCCGGACTTCATGCAGGCTCCACCCAGGTTTGGTCAGGATCGATCGAATCATGCGTTTCGAGGTCGGCACTTTGGCTGGTGGAAAATAGAATCCGGCATAGTCGAGCGCAGCATCGATTTGAAGAACCAACCCTTCGAGATCCTCCTGGGGGGCAGGCGGCTCGATAACGCTACGTGGTGGCTGCGACAGCATTGCCCCCTTTGACCACTCATACGCGACAAGGATCACAGCTTGGGCAAGGTTGAGTGAGCCAAATTGTGGGTTAATCGGCACCGTCAGAATCGTCCGGGCCAGCGCCACATCGTCGCTCTCCAACCCGGCGCGCTCGGGCCCAAACAGGATGGCAGACCGTTCGGGCGCTGCGCGGATCGCGGCCGCTGCCTCGACGGGATCTACAACCGGCTTTGTCACGCCGCGTTTGCGTACCGTCGTCGCAAGGACATGCGAACAATCGGCGACGGCATCCGCGACGCTGTCGAACAGACGAGCCCGGCGGATGACTTCGTCCGCGCCGGCAGCGGCGGGTCCGGCATCCGGGTTCGGCCAACCGTCGCGGGGTGACACGAGCCGCAAGTCGGTCAGTCCAAAATTGAGCATTGCGCGCGCCGCTTTGCCGATATTCTCGGCGAGTTGGGGGCGAACGAGGACGATGGCGGGGGGGGGGTTAGGCGCGCTCATCCATCCATCGGCAAGGTCGGGTGGTTGGGATCGGCAACTTCCTTCACTGACCCGGCAAACTCCTCGAAATCACGGGCTTCGGCGAAATCCTTGTAGACGCTGGCAAACCGGATGTAGGCAACGCTATCGAGCCGCTTGAGCGCGTCCATGGCAAGTGTGCCAATCTGAATTGTCGTGATCTCTTGCTCACCCAGCGTTTCGAGTTGACGCTGGATGCCCGAAACCATCTGTTCGATCTGTGCTGCATCGATGGGGCGCTTGCGGCATGCGATCGCGACCGAACGCGCCAGCTTGTCGCGCTCGAATGTCTCCCGGCGTCCCTCGCTTTTTATAACCGTCAGGTCGCGGAGTTGAATGCGCTCGAACGTCGTGAACCGCGCACCGCACCCTTCGCACTGCCGCCGCCGCCGGATTGCTGCGCTATCCTCGGTAGGGCGCGAGTCCTTAACCTGACTGTCGTCATGGGCGCAGAACGGGCAGCGCAATTATTGTTCCGAATAGATCGGGAAGCGTTCGCACAAGGCGCGCACCCGAAGCCGGACAGCGGCCTCGACCTCAGGGTCGCCGTGCTCGCCCTTTTGCCTCAGCCCTTCGAGTACGTCGGCGATCATGTCGGCGATATCGCGGAATTCCTTGACGCCAAAACCCCGCGTCGTTCCCGCAGGACTGCCAACCCGAATGCCACTGGTTTTAACCGGGGGAAGCGGGTCGTTGGGGATGCCATTCTTATTGCAGGTGATCGCAGCTCGCTCAAGCGCTTCGTCCGCATCGCGGCCAGTGACCCCGAGCGGCGTCAGGTCCACGAGGGCAAGATGCGTGTCGGTGCCACCCGAAATGAGGTTGGCACCACGCTCGTTAAGCCGAGCTGCCAGTGCCTTGGCGTTCTCAATTACGGCCTTTGAATACAGCTTGAAATCGGGCTGCAGTGCTTCTCCGAATGCCACAGCCTTGGCTGCGATAACGTGCATCAGGGGGCCACCCTGGAGACCTGGAAAAACAGCCGAGTTGATCTTCTTGGCAACCGCCTCGTCATTGGTCAGGATCATGCCACCACGCGGACCGCGCAGGGTTTTATGCGTCGTGGTCGTCACGACATGGGCATGCGGCAGCGGCGAAGGGTGCACGCCGCCAGCAACGAGTCCGGCGAAATGCGCCATATCCACCATCAAAAGCGCACCGACGCTGTCGGCGATCGCCCGAAAGCGCGCGAAATCGATGATGCGCGGATAGGCACTGCCACCCGCGATAATCAATTTAGGCCGATGTTCCTTCGCCAGCGCCTCGACCTGATCGAAGTCAATCAAATGATCGTCTGCGCGGACGCCATACTGGATCGCGTTATACCATTTACCCGACAGGGCCGCTTTTGCGCCGTGAGTGAGGTGGCCGCCGGCGTCGAGGCTCATCCCAAGGATCGTGTCGCCGGGTTTTGT
>JAYVVA010000401.1:0-2415 GCA_043787435.1 Sphingomonadales bacterium
CTCGGGTTTGGGCGGCGGCGAAAAGCCATAGAAATTGGGTTGGCTCGCAGGACTGGTTAGTTGAATGACTTTGAGACCAGCGCGGCCGTCGGCGACATAGGCGAATAGCGAGGCATTGGTTCCACCGATCACGACATCGCGCACGTCGGTCATCGCGCCGCTGAAAGTTTCCTTCAGATAAATCGACGGCGTGCGCGGCCGCGTTACATCGACGATGACCAGCCCTTCAGCCCCGCCGGCAACATAAGCATATGTTCGACCGAGGTAGATTCGGTGCGCGTCACTCAGTGCAACATATCCAGCTGGCACCGAAATCGGGTGCGACAGATCGGTTACGTCGAACAGTTTCAACCCGGTCCGATCGCTGACCCAGAGATAACGAAACTGGATCGCCGACGCGCGGGCATCGTCGAGCGCGATCTGGGCAGTGATCCTTGGCCTTAACGGATCGTCGAGATCGACGACCGCGAGGCCCGCCGTGGTCGTGATGTAGGCGAAATGTCCCGCGAGCGTAACGTGGCGCGCGCCATTCAATACGCCACCCGGATTCCAGGTCAGACTGCGTTTCAGGAAGTTGTTACGGAACTCACCATCGGCAAGGGTGTCGACGTTGACGAGAATGAGCCCCTCCGCGGCATCGGTAACGACGGCGTAGTGATAGATCGGATGGAACGCCTGTTCCTGGTTTAGCGCACGCAACTCGGGCGTGTTGCGCGTCGGCGCGATGCTCTGGTCGGTCGGGAGCGCGATGCATGTCGCGTTGGTGGTCGCGATGTGGGTGTTCTGGCCAAGCGGTGAAAACGGCGCGCGGACGATCGGACTGGAAAAGCCTTTGTTCGCGATCGAAGCGACGTCATAGACTCGAAAACCGCCTCGCCCTTCTGCGACGAACATATACTCGCCACGCAACTGCAGGCATCCGACGGCGTCCTTGGTGCCCTGGACGACGTTACGGAACATCTCGGCGGGATTGGTCTCGCCCGACAAACGCTTGTCGAAGGTCACGCCGCGGGTCCAATTGATCAGCTCGCGCTTATTGCGCTCGACATGCGCTTTGTAGAAGTCGGGATAGGCGTAGCGATGCAGGTAACTGCCGATGACGGCCTGAGGTTCGGACCATTCGGTGACGCGGACGGCCTCAAAACCTCCCTCGAGGCCTGTCCACGCATTCATGCCCACGAAATTAACCGTGCCGGTCCCAAGCAGCATCAACTGTGCCATGATCGCATTGTTGTCTTCGGCTGCCGACAAGTGACAGTCGCTGCACGTCTTGGTCTCGGTCTTGCGTACGGTATGGGGGAAGTGAGGTGCAAACGCCTGCGACGAGAACCCGATTGCCGATATCGGTGGCTGCTGGATGTAAATCCGCTCGCGGTTGAGATTGGTCGACGACAGCACAAGAGCCGATGTTGATCTGACCGGCGCGATGATATTGCCCTTAGTGGTCATATGGCGACCAAGCTGGAACATGTCATCACGAGCGACTTGTGGGTTATAGCTGGCCCAGTTGCGCGTTTCCTCACCTTGGTATTTGTGGCTGGACGTTTTCCAATTAGCTTCGATCGGCAAGTGGCAACCGCCGCACGAAGTCGTCCAGGACAAATGACACGTAAAGCAGGTCATATTGTCGTCGCCGTGCGCGCGGGCGGCTTTGGCGACTCCAGGCCCCCAGTTCATCGCGTTCGTCAGCGACAGCTTGCCCATCAGCTTAGCGCGGGCCGCCTTCATGTTGAAGTCGGGTGAGCTTTGGTCGACCGAGTCCTTGACGAGATGGACCCGCCATTCAATTTTTGGATCGGTAATCGAGCGCTGGATAAGAATTCGGCGACCGGTTGTATCAGTCGTCCACTCGAAACGGCGCTGGCCGTCCGGATTGCGTAACAGCGCCAGGTTCTCGCCCTCCGGTCGCGCGGCAACGTTCGACGTCAGCAGATTGGGATAGGCGTCGACGGTGCCGTGGCAGTCCTTGCACCCAATTTGCACGGCATTGGCGACCTCGCCATAAATCAGGCCATTGCCGTGGCTGTCCTGAGCGAAATGACAGTCGGTGCATTGCAGGCCCTTTTCCGCGTGGATGTCCATCATGTGCACCGATTTGCCTGGATTTGTCCCAATCGCCACGAACTTGGCTTCGCCCGTCTTGCGGAACTTCTCGGGATCGTCGTTGGCTACAATCTTGCCTTCGGCGTCGAGGAGATTGCCCTGACGGTCACGTTTCAAGATCGCTCGGAAATTCCAGCCATGGCCATGGTAATCGGCGAACTGCGTGTCCTTATTGCCCTTGTTCAAGTCGTAGACGTTGCGCAGGAAATCGAGGTCCGCCCATTTGCCGCCGACAGCAGCAGCTTCAGGATTGCGGTCAAGAACTGCGCGCGCGAATTTTGCCGTTGGATAGCGTTGCTTCTCCGGCCACAT
>JAYVVA010000402.1:0-2183 GCA_043787435.1 Sphingomonadales bacterium
ACAACTCGCTTGTTCGGCATATAGGCAATCGAGGCTTTGCCGGTGATCGGTGCCATGTGGTGTTCGCAATGCGACTGGAACGGAATGTCTTTGAGCAAGACGAGTTCGTCATAGCCCCCGACTTCCTGGAACGTTCGCGAGAGGTGATGAGCCGGGTCTTCGCCATAGCCCGAGCAATACTCCAACCAAGCACGCGCAACGCGTTTGGGCGTATCGATCAGTCCCTCGCGTGTCGGATCGTCCCCCGACCATCGGATCAACGTTCGGATCGCGTCTTGCACGTCATGGGGCACCGGGACCTTTGCGGCCTCGTATACGTCACCCTCGAAGGGGCCATTGTCGTAATCGGACATTTGCCTTGCCTAGCAATTTGGTAGACGAGCGCAACTACCACATCATTTACGTTACGGCATGCGTTACAAGTTACATTCAAAAAAATATTGTATTGAAACGGAATACGATTCACGTATTTCCGCCATTGACGGGCGAGTAAGGTTGAGCGACCTAAGCCCCTGAAAGCACCAGCGAGTGCTAGTTTTTTGCTAGGGGAGAGCCTAAATGAAGCGCATTCATCTCGTTGGCGTGTCGCTATTGGCGCTGGTCGTCACCAGCCCAGCGTTCGCCCAAGCCGCACCTCAATCTGTAGATGATACCAGCGGCGACATTATTGTAACGGCAACCAAGCGCGAACAGACGCTGCAGGATGTACCGATTTCCGTATCGGTGACTGGCCAGGAAACAATTGAGCGCGCCCAGATACGTGACCTGATCGACCTTCAGTCAGTCGTGCCATCGCTCAAGGTCGCTCAGCTGAATGCTGTGGGTCAGACCAACTTCATCATCCGCGGCTTTGGCAACGGAAACGGGAACGATGGCATCGAGAGCTCAGTCGGCGTCTTCGTCGATGGTGTTTATCGCTCTCGTTCGGCCGCTGCCCTTGACGATCTACCCGAGATCGAACGTGTCGAAGTGTTGCGCGGTCCTCAGTCGACCCTGTTTGGCAAAAACGTGTCGGCCGGTGCGATCAGCATTGTGACCAAGAAGCCGCAGTTCACTTTCGGGGCCAAGGCCGAAATTACACTCGGCAATTATGGTCAAATACTGAGCAAGGCCTCGATCACCGGCCCAATCACCGATACAATCGCGGTGCGGGTGTCAGGTTCGGTAAACGAGCGCGACGGGTATTTTCACAACCTGACCACAGGATCAACTGTCAACGACCGTAACCGCTGGTCGATTCGCGGTGATATCCTGTGGCAACCCTCAGCCGAATTTTCGTTCCGCGTGATTGCAGACTATAATCTAATCAAGGAAGTATGTTGCGGCGTCAGCTCGATCCTCAACGGCCCTGCGACTCAATTCATCGGTGCGCCGCCACCGTTTGGCCTTGGCAAGCCGATTTCGGACACGACCAAGGTTTTTGACAGAAATGTCATTTTCAACATTAACCCGGAAAACCGCGTCCGCGGCGAGGGTATTTCGGGTCAAGCCGACTGGGATGTTGGCTTTGCAAAGTTGACGTCGATCACTGCCTATCGTGACCAGGTCAATCAGTCGTACCAGGATATTGATTTCACCGGCGCCGATATTTCCACGAACAGGACCGCGAACCAAATCAAGACCTTCACGCAGGAATTTCGCCTCGCATCGACCGGTGACGGGCCGCTCAGCTGGCTTATTGGCGGCTTTTACCAGAACGAGAAGACTGACACGGGTCGTGACATCCGATACGGCAAAGACATCCGGGCTTATCTTGATGTGCTTGGCGGCCGTATCCCCGTCGGATCGCCCACGGCGCCGCTCGGCCTGTTCTTTCCAAGTCTCGTAGGTCGATCGAACATTTATGCTCTCGAGTTTCTCCAGAGTCTCGTCACCCCGTCGATCGTCCCCGGCAGCACCTATTTTCAGGCAGGTCAGGGGATTATCGACAATTATAAGCTTCGGCAGACCTCCTATTCTATTTTTGGGCAAGTTGATTTTAAGGTTACACCTCACCTGACGGTTACCGCGGGTGGTGCATATCTGAACGATCGAAAAGCAGTCCAATCAATCGTAACGCTGCAGGATCCGTTCTCGGCATTGAACTTGCAGGCCGTCCCGCAGTTCCCGTTCATCGGCCTGCCCGCCAACGCATTTGGTGGCCTCGGCGCATTGCAGTTCTTCTATCCCGATCCAACGGGAAG
>JAYVVA010000403.1:0-4041 GCA_043787435.1 Sphingomonadales bacterium
CGGGGACGAGATCCCCGGCTGTGGGCGATATAGACCTCAGCCTTGCCGGTGTGCTTGTGGGCTAGGTAGCCGCGTCGACATAGACGCGCTCGACGGCGACGCCGGTCAAGCGCTCGACCGGCTCGATCTGTCTCGTCAGCGTGTGCCCACTATACGGATTGCCAGCAAGCGCCTGAATCCCGCCAATGAACTGGCCGCCGGCAGTGCGCGCGTTGGTAACTGCGATCGAGGTCTTCACACCAAATTCGTAGCGCGTGCGAGCCTTGCCCTTGGCGATGCATTCAACCTCGGGGGCGTGGAGCGCGTACAACTTGTCGGTGTCGCCAGCTTTCTGGGTGAGAACTCGCGCGACGCGTTCGCGCGCGCGGGCAAAGACGGCTTCCAGCGCCTCGTTGCCGGCGATCTTGCGGCCGATGTCGCGATCGAGGCGCCCAAGCCAGGTCCGCATCTTGCGTATCCAGCGCATGGCCTGTTTGTGGCCCCGGCCACGGATAAGCCGCGACACATCGCGCCTTGCCTGGCGTCGAACACGCACGAACGACCACCCAGCGCTTGCAGACTGGCTCGTCGGATAACCCTTCCATGTGTTTGAGCAGGTGCAGTCCCGCCGTCAGCCGTTTCGGCAGCGCTGGCCAGCGCTTTTGCGTGTGGAACTTGTTAAAAGCCTCGTCGCACCGCGACCAGTCGATTAGCCCCGCCAATTTTACCAGCGGGTGCGCCATGTCGATCATGTTCGTCAGCTGCATCCGCAAACAGCTCGTCGTCACGCAGCATCGGCTTCTTCGGCGGCATCGAAAAACCCCTCATCGTCTCGTCCGGGCCGAATAAGTCACAGACCGATTCCGAGCGCAAGATGGTGCGTGCAACACCAAGCGCATTTGTAAGCTTTTCGCCGCAAATCTCCAACACCTCGCGATATTCAATACTTCGTTTCCGCCAAAACCCGAGCTTTTGCGCCGCTCTCAGGATTTTTCACGGGCGACCAGTCTCGGCAGCCGGTGAACTTGTTAAAATATCCGCGTGTCACTGACACTCGTGCCATCGGCGTACTGGGCACGCGTTCAGCGACACCGTGTTTTATGCGCGCGAGAATGTGTCAGTGGCTGGCTTGTACGTCTCGTACACTCGCCTCGGTGACAGCGGGCTTCCCGTAGAATTCCATTTTTGGTCCCGGTGTGCGACCAAGCTCCTGTTGTACCCGACATTTGGCGCGAACCCGGTTGGTGTCGCGATTGGTTGCTTTGACGACCCCTCGCTGGTGCCAACGCAAGCCTTCTATGAACAGCACCCGCGTGGATGGACGACAACTGAGATCGACAACTCCTAACCGGTCGAAGGGGGTTCACGCCGGCAAGAACGCGCCCGTGGCCTCGTTCAATAAATACAAAATGCCTTCTGTTAGCGCAAAATAGCTCCCGCGTAGGCGCAGCTTGCCCGCTGCTTCGCGCTCGGGAATGCATGGGAAGGTTCGCAGATTGGCGAGGCTGACCTTGACGGCTTCGAGTTCCAGCGCCCGTTGAGCTGCGTCGCCGGTTCCATATTCGGCCACCACGCGGTCACGGGCATCGTCGAGGAGATCGATCCAGTGGGCGATGAACCCACCTTCACCCGCCCGGGCATGCTCGAACGACCGCGACAGCGCGGCTGCACAGCCTCCGCAGGCTCCGTGCCCCATGACCATGACTTCGGCGACTTCAAGCTGCGTCACGGCAAACTCGAGAGCCGCTGACACACCGTGTCGCCCACCGCCGATTTCAAATGGCGGCACCAAGGCGCCGACATTGCGGACGACGAACATTTCGCCTGGGGCAGCCTGAAAAATAATCGTCGGATCGACGCGACTGTCGGAACAGGCGATAATCATCGTGCGCGGACTCTGACCATTGGCGAGTTCCTGCCAGCGCGCGCGTTCGCGTACCCAATCCTTCGCGCGGAACGCGCGATATCCTTCGATCATTCGGTCAGTCATGCAGTCGCCGTAACGGCATGGGGCAGGGGGTGGCAAGACGGCCTGTGCAGCGCTATCTGCGCAACATGAGTCAGGCCGATCCCGCAACTGCCCCCGCCCGTCCCAGAAAGCCGGACTGGCTTCGCGTCAAAGCGCCGATGAGCGTAGCTTTTGTTGAGACCAAGGCGTTAATGCGCCGTTTGAACCTCACAACCGTTTGCGAGGAGGCCGCCTGCCCGAATATCGGCGAGTGCTGGACCAAGAAACACGCGACCGTCATGATTCTAGGTGACACCTGCACGCGGGCGTGCGCGTTTTGCAATGTGAAGACAGGCATGCCGCGTGCGGTGGATCCGCTTGAACCTCAACATACTGCCGACGCCGCTGCCGAACTCGGCCTCGAACATATTGTCGTGACCTCGGTAGACCGCGATGATTTGCCGGACGGAGGCGCGTCGCAATTTGTCAAGTTGATTGAGGCACTGCGTCGAACCACGCCGCATACGACGATCGAAATCCTCACACCTGATTTCAGAAATAAGTCGCAAGCGGCTGTCGAAGCTATTATTTCAGCGAGACCCGATGTCTACAACCACAATCTTGAGACCGTTCCGCGCCTCTATCCTACGATCCGACCGGGCGCCCGTTACTATGCATCACTGCGCCTACTCGACAGCATAAAGCGCCATGATCCGACGATATTCACGAAGTCCGGCATGATGATGGGCCTCGGCGAAGACCGAATGGAAGTTCACCAAGTGATGGATGACATGCGCAGCGCCGATGTTGATTTTCTCACGCTCGGCCAATATCTCCAACCGACGCCTCGACACGTCAAAGTCGAAGAATTCGTCACCCCTGCAACATTTGCCGCCTACGCCGCGATCGCCCGCGCCAAGGGCTTTCTGCTTGTCGCCTCGTCGCCGCTCACACGTTCGAGCTATCATGCTGGCGATGATTTCGCGAAGCTGAAGGCCGCTCGCGAAGCGAGGCTCAGTTGATGCCGCGCCATCACGAGAGACGCATGTTGCCCTATGGCGCAGAGGCTATGTTCGACCTTGTCGCTGACGTGTCTCGATATCACGAGTTCCTGCCATGGGTGACCGCGGTGCGAGTCCGCAGCGACAATGATGTTGAGATGATTGCCGATTTGATCGTCGGCTTCAAATCACTGCGGGAAAAATTCACGTCGCGCGTGGTGAAAGTCCGTCCGCGCAAGATCCACGTCGACTATCTTGACGGACCGCTGAAATATCTCCGCAACGAGTGGACCTTTGATCCGACGCCGACGGGGTGTGCTGTCGATTTCAGCGTCGACTTCGCGTTCCGGAACCGGCTGTTTGAGGTCTTGGCCGGGCAAGTGTTCGACCAAGCGCTGCGTAAGATGATTGGCGCATTCGAAGCCCGCGCCAACGAGCTTTACGGCCTTTCGGGCGGCATCAACAGCTCAAGCGCACACAGCACCGCCTGAAGCCGCACGCCACCGCGACCTTCATCGGGGAAATGCTGTCTTTCGGCTACGATATCGTCCGGATTGCCGCCACGCACCGCTTTGGCAAAAATCACGGTTCCGACTGGCTTCTTTTCGCTGCCGCCATTGGGTCCGGCAATACCGGTAATCGCGACGGCAACATCGGCACCGCTGCGTTCCATCATGCCGCGAGCCATTGCCCAGGCCGTGGCGACCGAAACCGACCCGAATGTCTCGACAATGTCGCTGCCCACGCCGAGCAGCGATGTTTTCGCTTCGTTGCCGTAAGAAACGATGCTGGCGAGCAAGACGTCCGACGAGCCTGCAATTTCGGTCAGCGCAGCTCCAACCAAGCCGCCCGTGCAGCTTTCGGCGACTGAAACGGTTCGCCCGACCGCCCGGTTGGCCTCGACCACGCGCCGTGCGGCCTCGACGAGAACGTCGGGCAGAAGATAATCGCGGCGCGTCCGCGCGCCGGTTTCAGTCGCTTCGTTCACATATCCTCCGGGACACGAACCGTCACAATCGCCTGGGCAGCGATCCCTTCGCCGCGGCCCGTAAATCCTAATCTCTCGGTCGTCGTCGCTTTGATGCTCACGCGTGATATCGTAAGCTGCAGGAT
>JAYVVA010000404.1:0-2427 GCA_043787435.1 Sphingomonadales bacterium
ACGTTTTGGTACGTGCTGCCCTCGCTCCCAATGTTTCTCCTTATCCCGATGTTGTTGAGAAACGGCGTCGCCTTCTGGACGTCGCTCATTGCCGGATGCGTGCTGACCGTTTCGCTTTATCTGGCAATGAGGTTCGTTGGCCCGCGTATTGGCATTCACCTATAACCAGTCGGGCACCCGCTCGGCCGCCATGATCGTCGCCGCGGCGATGCGATCCGCGACGACGGCATAGCGGGCGGCGTCAACCAACACTTCGGGAACCATGGCTCGGCTGTTGTAGGTCGACGCCATCGTGGCCCCATAAGCGCCGGCCGTGCGGAACACGGCCAGGTCGCCCTGTACAACGACGCCGATATCACGCGCCATCGCAAAGGTGTCGCCGCTCTCGCAGACCGGTCCAACAATATTTGCAGTCATTGTCGCGCGACTTGCCACTACCGGCTCGAAATGATGATATGCGTCGTACAGCGCCGGCCGCGCCAGATCGTTCATAGCCGCATCGACAATGACGAAGGGATGCGTCGCCCCTGGCTTCACGCGAATGACGCGGGTGAGCAATACCCCCGCATTCCCGCAGATCACACGGCCGGGTTCAAACATCAGTTTGACGTCCCAATCCTTCGTCACGCGCGCCACCATCGCGCCATATTCCAACGGGGACGGCAATACGTCATCGGGGCGATAGGGAACACCCAACCCACCGCCGAGGTCGACGTGGGTGAGCGTCAATCCTGCTGCACGCAGCTCGACGATCAACTGGCCAACGCGCGTGAACGCGGCTTCCATCGGAGCGAGGTCTGCAATCAAGCTGCCGATGTGCACCGCCACGCCACGCAGGTTCAAGCCAGGGGTCGCCGCAAGGTGCGCAAAGATACGAGGTGCGTCGGAAATCGCGACACCGAATTTGTTCTCGGCTTTGCCGGTTGAAATCTTGACGTGAGTCCCGGCATCGACGTCGGGATTGACCCGCAACGTCGCAGATGCCCGCTGCCCGCGTGCGGCGGCCAGCGTTGCCAAATCCCGGCCCTCTTCTTCCGATTCGATATTAAATTGACCAATACCGGCATCGAGCGCGTGGCTCATTTCCGCATCGGTCTTGCCGACGCCCGAGAACACGATCCGATCGCCAGTCATCCCCGCCGCGAGCGCCCGGTCGAGCTCTCCCGAGGAGACCACATCGGCACCCATCCCCATCCGCGATAGTACTTTGAGCACCGCAATATTGGGGTTGGACTTCAGTGCGAACGCGACGTCGACATCACCTGCCTGCTGGACTGCCTGTGTAAAAACACGCGCATGCCGCTCCAAGGTCGCACGAGAGTAGACATAGACTGGCGTGCCCACTTCCTGCGCAATCCGCGCGAGCGGCACTTCTTCGGCGAACATGGCACCGTCTCGATAATGAAAATGGTCCATGGCGTCAGCCTGAAGGGGGGAGGTCGAATTTATCGACGGGTCGCTTTTGGGAGTTCTGCAGCAGCTCATCATTGCGCTTGGGCCGCGACTGGTCGCTCGGCGTCATCAACTTGTCTGCGTCGGGGGCGATCGTGGCCGTCGCGGGTTTAGGCGGCAGTGATTTGCCCGCCGGCGGTCGCAGCGGGGGAGTTTCGCCGCACGCGGTCAACAAGAGCGCGGGGACACCGAAGGCCGCAAGAGCCAGCAAACACTTCATGCGCCTTCCTCCAGCGTCGCGCGAGCCGCGGCAATGGCCTCCCTTACCTTGACCGGTGCCGTTCCGCCATAACTGGTGCGACTCGCAACCGAAGCGTCAACGGTCAGCACCCCGAAGACGCGTGCGTCAATCCGCCGATCGATAGCCCTCAGCACGTCAAGCGGCAGATCCGCAAGACCGCACCCGCGTTCCTCCGCTGATCTGACGGCACGCCCGGTGATATGGTGCGCCTCGCGAAACGGCACGTCGGCCTCGCGCACCAGCCAGTCCGCCAGATCGGTCGCAGTGGCAAAGCCACTTTCTGCAAGGGCGCGCATTCGGTCGGTGCGAAACGTCAACGCCGCCGTCATCCCCGCCATTGCCGCGAGGCTAAGCTCAAGCAGGTCGTGCGCCTCGAACACCGGCTCCTTGTCGTCTTGCATATCCTTCGAATACGCCAGCGGCAGGCCCTTCATCGTGACCATAAGTGCAATATGCGCACCCAAAATCCTGCCGGCGTGACCGCGCACGAGCTCCGCTGCATCGGGATTGCGCTTTTGCGGCATGATCGAACTGCCAGTCGACCATTGGTCGGGAAGCGTCACGAAACCGAAGGGTTGCGACGCCCAGATCACAATCTCTTCAGCCATACGGCTCAGGTGGATTGCACACGTCGCCGCCGCCGACAGATAGTCGAGCGCGAAATCGCGGTCGCTGACGGAATCGAGCGAGTTGGCAGTCGGACCATCAAACCCGAGTGCCTTGGCAGTCGCATC
>JAYVVA010000405.1:0-2316 GCA_043787435.1 Sphingomonadales bacterium
TGGGTTCTTATCCCCTTGGCGGCGATCGGAATCGCCCCCTTCAAGATGTGGATCCGCATGAAGGAACGCCAACTCGAACAACAGTCTGCCATGACTGCCGAGAAAGCTGCCCAATACGCCGCCCATACCGAACGGCTCGAACAACGTGTCCGCGTACTCGAACGGATCGCCACGGACAAAGGCGTAGAGCTTTCCGAAGAAATCGATGCGTTGCGCGACAATCCGCTCAATTAATCGAACCGTTTCTCTACGATAACTTTCTAAGGGAGTGTAATCAATGAACCCGTTCGAAATGGTTGTTCTGATTGTAGGCATCGTGATGGTCTCAAGCGTGTTGAAAGCCCGCTATGGCGTCACGAAGGACCGCAACGGGAACGAAGTCATCCACCGCCCGGATCCTGAAGCCAGCCGGATGAAGCAAGAAATTGGCCAGTTGAAGGAACGCATTGCCGTTCTCGAGCGACTGGCCACCGACGACAATGGCGCACGTCTGCTCGATCGCGAGATCGAGAAGCTGCGGTGACAGGGGCAATGACAATGAACAGTCTGCTGCTTTATTTCGGCATGGGTATCACTGCGTTGGCAGTAAGCACCGTGCTCGGTCTGATCGGTCTCAAGGGTTTCACCGTATGGATCGAACTCAAGCGCACCGAAATCGGCAACGCCATGGTCCCCGCAACCCCAACGGTGGGTCAACGGATCGATGTCGCCGATCTGAAAGAGCGCGTCCGGCGGCTTGAGGCCATCGCAGCCGGGGTGGATATTTGATCCAGGTCAGTTAGAGCGCAGGGCATGCCTCTTCCCGCGCTCTCCGACATTCTCGAGGAATATGAGTTCCTCGATGCTGACGACCGTTACCGACTGCTAATTGATCTAGGCCGCGATCTTGAGCCCATGCCGGATGCACTGAAAACCGACGCGACCTTGGTTAAAGGCTGCTCCGCCAGCGTTTGGGTCTATCCCACCCGAGACGGCGACGCGCTTCATTTCCTGGCCGATTCAAACGCGGCAATTACCAAGGGAATCATCGCGCTTGTCCTAACAACCGTACAAGATCGCACGCCACAACAGGTTGCGGCGATCGACATCACTGCGGAACTCGGTCCCTTCGATCTCAGCCGTCAACTCAGCTCCAATCGCACCCAGGGCATTCCCAATATGATCACGCTGATTCGGTCGACCGCTGAGCGCTATCTGATCGAATTCGGTCAATGAATCCGCCGCTCGTCCTCATTATTGCTGCTCAGCTCAGTGTGGCGGGTAAATCCCTAGATCCCGCTGATTTTCTCGATGGTCGCACCATAGCCGGCGGTACCGGAGCCCCAGTCGTCATGCTGACACTGACGGTCGCTGCGACCACGTGGATCAAACGCCTCGGCCCCAAGGCGAGCATCGCCCTCGATGGCAAGCCGGTTCAGGCGCGCTGTGTCAATAATACAATCGAACTCGACGGGCTGAGCAGTTTCGACGTTGCGGCGAAACTCGCCCGCGCGCTCTCTGGCAAAGCGCCGTTACCCGACAGCCTGGAGGAATAACGCCTTCAGCTCTTCGCGAGGCGTAGAGTGGCCGACAATGACCCACTGATGCGGACGGCGCGAATCATACAGCGCGACCGCATTGTTTGGACACGCGCCAAGGCAGCGTGTTTTAACGACTCGGATCCCGTGTGGCTTCAGCGCGCGTTTAAGCGGTTTGGTGAGCTTGTCCTTAATACGTGCGCGCTTGAAGCATTTCTCGCACGCCATCACGATTGCCGTTGGCTTGGCCTTGCTGAGCCTGATCATCCGACAACGCGCCGTTCCTCAGCCGCTCGCAGCACGTCCCACGCGGCCTGAATCTCGCGAAACCGCTGTACGGCCTCAGGATCGTCTGGTTTCAGATCGGGATGATTGGCTTTTGCAAGTCCACGCCACGCAATGCGGATGTCGTCAAAGCTCGCATCGCTTGCCACGCCCAGTACGCCAAGCGCACGCATCTCGTCACGCGACCGGGTGCCGTCGCCGGGCCCCGCCCACTGGTGGTGCGAACTCTCCCGCCAACCACCGCCCTCAGTTCGTTCCTTGGCTTCACGGACTGCGGCTTCTTCAGGACTAAGGCCTTCGAAATAATCCCAATTGCGATTGTATTCACCCGCGTGCGTCTCGCAGAAATACCAGCGGTCGGGGCTGTTTGGAGATTTTGGCGCCGGCTTGTCGCCCGCTGCCTCGCAGCCGTGCCGATCACAGGTCCTGACCGTCGTGGCTGCGGTTTCAGACCCATACTCGCGCCATCGCGGAAAGCCCCAGTCGAGCGATCGTGTTGTGCGGCGCACCATAG
>JAYVVA010000406.1:0-8646 GCA_043787435.1 Sphingomonadales bacterium
TGACGCTTGCAGTGCCGCTGGCACCATTGGCGGCGCGGGCTTCAGGCACTTTGACCTATCTGCTCGAAGTGCGCCCCGACGCGGCTTCAGGCCAGACGATGAACCGCGCGCAGGCCACTGACAATCACGGTACGACCAGCGCGATTGCGGATGCCGCGGTACGGATTGCCCGAGACGGCATCAGCGGCCGATTGACCCTCATCGGGCGCCTCACGGACGGCGGTTGCCAGGTCGATCCCGATGCGGCCAACGGTGTTGTGGGCGTGCGCGTGATGCTCGAGGACGGGAGCTACGCGGTCACCGACGTCGACGGCCGTTATCACTTCGAAGGCGTCGTGTCCGGAACACACGTTGTTCAGATCGATCCTTCGACACTGGGGCCCAACCTCGTTCCTGCCGAGTGTGCCGCCAACGCGCGCAGTGCTGGAAGTTCCATCTCGCGATTTGTGACGGGGCAGGGTGGGGCACTGCTCCGCGCGGATTTCCGCGTCAAATCCGGTTCCAACCCGGCATTGCCACTCGGCAAGGCCGCGGCGCGCGTAAAGCCCGTCAGCGATCCCGAAGCAGCCGGTGCCAATCGCGACTGGGTATCGGGCGAAGTTCCCGGAATCAGATGGATTTTCCCAGCTGTCGATCACAACCCGCGCACCAAGGCGATCCGTGTCGCGATCAAACACCTGCGCGGTCAGACCGTATCGCTGTCAGTTGGCGGAAAGACCGCTAACTCGCTCTCGTTTGACGGCGACCGCAAGTCGGGCGACGGCCAAGTGCAGGTCAGCCTGTGGCGCGCAATCGACATCGGTGACCGCGACACGTTGCTGTCCGCAGTCGTGACCAACGCCGACGGGAGCGTTGCCGAACGCCTGACCAGAACCGTTCATTATTCGCCTGCAGCGCTGCACGCCGAATTCGTCCGCGAAAAGTCGATGCTGGTCGCGGATGGCGTGACACGTCCCGTGATTGCCATCCGCCTCACCGACCGCGATGGCAAGCCCGTTCATAACGGCATCACCGGCGATTTCCAGGTGCCCGCACCCTATGCCTCCGCCGTCGAGGTCGATGCGCAGGCAGCACGCCAGCTTGCCGGCCTCGAGCGTGCAAAGCCTGTCTATCAGGTGCAAGGCGAGGAAGGGATTGCGTACATCGAGCTCGAAGCAACGACGGCGTCGGGCGCTCTTACGGTGACACTGCCTTTGCGCGACGGAGAGATAACGCACACTCAAAAAATCGACCTGTGGCTCGATCCCGGCAACCGTCCGTGGACTTTAGTCGGTCTGGCAGAGGGAACTGCCGGGTTTAGCAGCGTTGAGCGCCAGTTGCAGGATTTGCCCAAGGGCAAGACCGAATGGCTAACGTCCGGCCGTATCGCGCTCTATGCGAAGGGCCGCATCCGAGGTAAATGGCTGCTGACGCTGGCGTACGACAGTGCCAAAAAGATCGACGACACACAGTTCGGCGGCACCATCGACCCGAACGCTTATTACACGATCTACGCTGATCGAAGCGAGCGTCGCTACGATGCGGCATCGGTTCGCAAACTATATGTGAAACTCGAGCGGCCGCAATTTTATGCGCTGTTCGGCGATTTTCAGACAGACCTCAGCGACGCCCAGCTGACGCGCTACAACCGGGCGTTCAACGGTGTGAAGGCGCAGTATCGCAGCAAACAGATGGGTGCGACCGCGTTCGTCGCGGATACTCCGTACCGCCACCGCCACGAGGAGCTCCAGGGTAATGGGCTGAGCGGTCCGTACGGCCTTGCTGCGCGCGACATTTTGGCGAACAGCGAAGTGATCGTGCTGGAAACGCGTGATCGGTTCCGTAGCGATCAGATCATCGACCGCAAAACGCTGACTCGGCATATCGATTACGACATGAATTATGTCGCGGGCACGCTCCGGTTCCGGTCACCGGTGCTCAGCCGCTCATCCGGCCTTGATCCGCAATTCATTGTCATTGACTACGAAGTCGATGGGATCGGCCAGCGCGTTCTCAACGCTGGCGGCCGAGCGACGTGGAACAATGCGTCCAAGACGCTGATCGTGGGCGCAAGCGCGATCCACGACGAGAGCGATACCGCAATGACCAATGTCGGCGGTGTCGACCTCCGCTATCAGCCAAACGCCTCGACAGAAATCCGTGTCGAAATGGCGATAAGTCATGCTGATGCCAAAATGGGATCGGCGGCGGCGACGCCGGGAAGTCCGGCAGCATGGCTCGTGGAAGCCGAGCATCACGGCTCCAAATATGACCTGTTAGCCTATGCCCGCGAACAAGAAGCCGGCTTCGGCGTCGCTCAGTTGAGTTCGGGCGAGAGTGGGACGCGCAAATTCGGTTTTGACGGCCGGTTGCGTTTGTCGGAACAGCTCTCACTGATCGGTAGCGCGTGGCAGGAAAATTACCTGAGCTCGACGGCGCAGCGTCAGGCCGGACGGGCGGGGATCGAATATCGTACCAAGGCGCTCGATCTGCGTGCCGGCCTCATTCTCGCCAACGACCGCTTGGCGACGGGGACGGAGGCGGGATCGACGATTGCGCAGCTCGGCGCGACCAAGCGGCTGTTCGACAACCGGCTTGAACTCGATGGACAGGCCGAATTCGCGTTGGGCAAGAGTGCAAGTATCGACTTCCCGGCGAAGCAACGCATTGGTGCCCGCTATGCGATCACACCGGCAGTGGCGCTCGTCGGATCATATGAAATTGCGCGCGGCGAGACGGTCAAAGCCGATACCGCACGCATCGGTTTCGATATCAAGCCGTGGGCGGGTGCGCGGATCGTAGCGGCGGCCAATCGCCAGACGATCGGTGAATACGGCCCACGCAGCTTTGCTGACTACGGCCTTGCGCAATCGGTGCCCATTGGCAAGCGCTGGACGGTCGACTTCACCCTTGACGGGTCAAAGACCTTTGGCGGGATCGATCCGGCGAGAGTGCTCAATCCCGCTCAACCGGTTGCCGCCGGTGGCGCTGTTGGAACCGATGGGACCATCGCAGAGGATTTCACCGCCGTAACGGCAGGTGCTACATATCGGGGCGATCGCTGGAGCTGGAACGGTCGGGCTGAGTATCGAAAAGGTGATCATTCTTTACGCCATGGTCTGATCACGTCGGCTCTGCGTCAGCTTGGCGAAGGACAGGCAATCGGGGGTACGTTCAGTTGGTTCAGCGCCAAGGACACGGTCGGGCCAAAGACCGAGACAACCGCGCTGGCCGTGAGCTGGGCGCATCGCCCGGACGACAGTCGTTTTGCCTGGCTGGAAAAGCTTGAACTGCGTTCGGACATCGTGCGCGATGCGATTCGGGGTCTGCCAGGTCCGATCGGTGGGGCACCGCTGCTCGTTTCTGGCGACGCAACGTCGCGCCGCATCGTCAACAGCTTCAGCCTGAATTGGTCCCCGACGTCAAAGTCCGAAGGGCATTACCTCGGCCGGAGCGAAATCTCGGTATTCTGGGGTAGCCGGTACGTCTACGACCGGATCGATGCGGATGACATTTCAGGCTGGTCGAACCTGGTTGGCCTCGATGCACGCTGGGACTTGTCGCAAACGCTCGATTTGGGTGTCTCGGGCACGGTCCGCGAAAGTGCCGGAGGACGATCAGCCAGCTACTCAGGTGGTCCGGCCCTGGGGATCTCGCCTTTCAAAGGTAGTTATATCCAGATAGGTTACAATTTTCTTGGCTTTCACGATGCCGACTACGCGGACGCGCGGTACACACGACAAGGGCCGTTTGTGACGCTGCGATTGAAGTTCGACCAGACGACGCTTGCCGGCATGGGCTTGGGTCGAAAATAGCCGGTTGAAGACGTTACCTGGTTCCCCGACGCGATGAACACCTTGGTTGCCGTGCACGGCTGGCCCCGCTATCGGGCGCGGCATTGCGAACGAAGGGATTAAAATGCCGGACAGAGCCACGCTCGACAGACTTCGCACAGGGCAGGGCTTCATCGCGGCGCTCGACCAGAGCGGCGGATCGACCCCAAAGGCGTTGAAGGGCTATGGGATCGAGGCCGACGCGTTTTCGAACGACGAAGAAATGTTTGGTCTCATCCACGCCATGCGTTCGCGCATCATTACAAGCCCGTGCTTTTCGGGTGAAAAAATCCTCGGCGCGATCCTGTTCGAGCGTACGATGGATGGGAAAATCGAAGGCAAAACGGTGCCACACGCACTGATCGAGCGCGGGGTGGTGCCCTTTATCAAAATCGACAAGGGTCTGGAGGCCGACGCCCACGGCGTTCAGTTGATGAAGCCCATGCCCCACCTCGACGCGCTGTTGTCGCGCGCAAGCGCACTTGGCGTTGCGGGTACCAAGCAGCGGTCTGTCATCAACCTTGCCAATGCGACCGGCATCGCCGCTATCGTAAAGCAGCAGTTCGACGTTGGCGCGCCGGTTCTTGCGCATGGCCTGGTCCCGATTCTTGAGCCTGAGGTCAACATCAAGAGCCCCGAGCGGTCCACAGCCGATGCCCTCCTGCGCGACGCGTTGCTCAAGGCGCTCGACGCCTTGACAGGCGAGACGCAGGTGATGCTCAAGCTGTCGCTTCCCGCGGAGGCCGACATGTTCGCACCGTTGGTCGAGCATCCCAGAGTGTTGCGTGTGGTCGCGTTGTCGGGTGGTTTTGCACGGCGGGAAGCCTGTATCGAGCTTGCCAAGAACCAAGGCATGATTGCCAGTTTCAGCCGCGCCTTGCTCGACGACTTGCGCCACCAGATGAGCGACGATGAGTTCAACGAAGCGCTGAGCGGCGCGATCGGCGATATCTACCGGGCGTCGACGCAAAAGGTGATGGCCTGAACGAAGGTAAAAGACAGAACGGCCCCGCCATGCCGGCGCGGACGACAAGGGGTAGGGTCATGAGCAAAAGATGGGGACCGCTATTGCGGTTTCCTTCGCCATTGGCTCGCTGATAAGGAACTGTGCATGACCGACACGCTGTCCGACTTCGCGTCGCAATTCCCCCGCGAGCGCCGCCCTGCCTGCCAGCTTTACCTCGTTTCTCCACTGAACGTGACTGGAGCCTTTCCTGACCGTCTGCGGCGTGCCTTTGGCGCCGGGCCCGTCGCCGCGTTCCAGTTTCGCGTTAAAGGTGTTGACCACCACGAGGCGGTGCGTCTCGCCGAGCCGTTGCAACGCATCTGTGCAGACGCTGATGTCGCATTCATCGTTAATGACTCTGCGTCACTGGCCAAGCGGTTAGGCGCGGACGGCGTGCATCTGGGACAGGGCGATGACGATGCCCGCGAGGCGCGAGAGATTCTGGGGCGCGAGGCACAGATCGGCATCACGTGCCACGACAGCCGGCACCTCGCGATGGAGGCAGGTGAGGCGGGTGCGGATTATGTCGCGTTCGGTGCTTTTTATCCGACAACCACCAAGCCCACGGAATTTCGGCCCGAGCCGTCGATCCTGGGCTGGTGGACAACCCTGTTTGCCACCCCTTGCGTCGCCATTGGGGGAATAACACCCGACAACGCCGCGCCGCTGATCGAAGCGGGAGCGGATTTTATCGCCGTAGCGAACGCGGTGTGGGAAGGTGACGAGGAGGCAGCGGTTAAGGCCTTTGCAGCAGTCCTCGCCAACTAGGGTCGCAACCCTTTGCCGCTCGGCACGTTGTGCTGTTGATGAACAAGATCCTCGTTGCCGGGCTACTTGCCCCGCTTGCTGCCCACGCCGCGCCATCGACACCACCGGCGTCCACGGTGGACATGAATATCCTCCAGCTTCAGGTGGTCCTTGACCGGTTGGGTTTTTCGCCAGGTGTTATCGACGGCCACAGTGGCCAGTCACTCAATGACGCGCTTCGAGGTTTTCAGGAATCACGGGGGTTGCCGAAAACGGGCAAACTCGATGCTTCAACGCTGGGGGCACTCGCGGCGTACCGCAGTTGGCCAGCGACGCGAAAGCTGAGACTTACACCGGCCTCGCTCGCCGGGCCGTTTACGGACCCGATGCCGACGGACGAAGCCGAGAAGGCCAAACTTCCCGCGTTGAATTACCGCAACGCGCTGGAAGCTTTGGCTGAGCAATTTCACACCACACCCAAAACATTGATTGCGCTCAATGGCGGTGAAACGCGCTTGGTGCCGGGGGTTGGGGTGGTTTTTCCCGATGCGCTGCCATCGTCGCGAGCTTACAAAGTTACCGACCAGGTATGGCGAGCGCGGTTGAATTCTTTAAACGTTAACGCCGATCAGCCGACCGCCGCGCGCATCGTGGTTAGCAAATCCGATCACGTACTGCGCGTGTACGATGTGAAGAACCAGCTCGTCGCGCAATTTCCGGCGACCATGGGGTCGAAAACGGATCCGCTGCCAATCGGGCACTGGACGATCAAGGGCATCTCCCACAATCCCGACTGGGAGTATAATCCTGCGATCCTCAAACGGGCCGACAAGAGCGATCCCAAGATGAGAATTCCGCCGGGGCCAAATAATCCGGTAGGCGTGGTGTGGATCGACCTTTCAAAGCCACACTATGGTATCCACGGGACACCGGAACCATCGGAAATCGGGCGCGCGGAATCAAACGGGTGTATTCGGCTGACAAACTGGGACGCGGCTCGGCTGTCGCTGATGGTCAAAACGGGCGTGCCGGCGATCTTTGAATTGTGAACCGGTTGGGGTGGCTGGTGCTGACCGTATTTCTCTCGGTCGCAGCGTTCACAATATTCTCTTGGCACGCGGAGGGCCCAAAGCTGCCGGTGCCGGCGTTGCCGACAGGACTCCCGCTTTCGCTGCCAAAAGATGTATTGATCATTCCGGTGCAGGGGGTAGCCCCGAACCAGCTCGTTGATACATGGGGCCAATCGCGTGACGGCGGTGCCCGCGTCCATCAAGCGATCGACATCCCCGCCGTGATCGGCACTCCCGTTGTCGCCGGTATGTCCGGGAATGTAGAAAAACTGTTCGTCAGCAAGCTCGGCGGCCTGACCGCCTACATCCGCTCGAGCGATGGTCACTGGCTGACCTATTATGCTCATCTGTCGGGATATGCGGCGGGATTGCACGAGCGCGAGCAAATTGCTGCCGGCCAGGTGATTGCCTACGTCGGCGATACAGGCAACGCTGGATCCGGCAATACGCATCTCCATTTCGCACTTCACCGCATGGCGCCGGGCGAACGGTGGTATCAAGGCACCCCCATAAACCCGTATCCATTGCTGTGTCGCTGCTAGCGGGGCTGCAGGCCTGCGATCCGTGTCCAACCTGACGGGGCGCCGAATCCTTCACACACAAGAGATACCGGCCTCGCGCACCCGAAACATGTGCCATCAAGTGTCGTGGCGCGAGCGAGCGCAGGCATTTCTGAACGATGCGATCCCGCGTGTCTGGCCATTCCCCGTTCCAAATCCCGTGTCGAACTCTCGTCGGGCAACAGGATGGTCAGACCTGCGGATTGGACAAATGACTGCTCACTACCCGGACATATCACGTGCTTGCGACACGCACCTGGGCTCCGCTTGCCCGCAAGCTCGTCGCGCGTTAGGGGCCCGCACGCTCTTTTCATCAGGTGAAGTCATGAAAATCAACGCGGTCGAGATTCGTCCCGGCAACATCCTCGAACTCGACGGCGGCCTGTGGCGCGCAGTCAAAATCCAGCACACGCAGCCGGGTAAGGGCGGCGCGTACATGCAGGTTGAGCTCAAAAATTTGATCGATGGGCGCAAGAACAACAATCGCTTTCGTTCCGCCGAGACGGTCGAAAAGGTACGGCTCGACACCAAGGATTTTCAGTTCCTGTTTGCCGATGGCGACGCGCTGACCTTCATGGACAAGCAAAATTATGACCAGGTAACGCTGGACAGGGGTATTCTCGGCGATGCGGCGGCCTTCCTTCAGGACGGGATGGACGTCGTCATGGAAACCTACGACGACAAGCCGATTTCGGTGCAGCTGCCCGACACGATCGAGGCCTTGATTGTCGAAGCGGATGCAGTGGTTAAGGGGCAGACGGCGTCGTCCTCCTACAAGCCGGCGGTTCTCGAAAACGGTATCAGGGTAATGGTCCCCCCCCATATTGGCGCGGGAACGCGCATTGTCGTCGACGTCTACGAGCAGACCTACGTCAAGCGGGCGGACTGAGCCAAATGCCCTCTCACTCAGGCGTCATGACTGTTATGGACCGCGCGGCGCGCAAGGCTGCGCCCAAGCTGCGCCGTGATTTCAACGAGGTCCAGCAGCTGCAGGTCAGCCGCAAGGGACCGGCCGATTTCGTGACGATGGCCGACAGGCAGGCTGAAGAAACGCTTTACGAAGAACTCTCCAAGGCCCGGCCCGACTGGGGCTTTGTCGGCGAAGAAGGGGGCGAGCGGCCCGGCGATCCTAACAAGCCGCGCTGGATCGTCGATCCGCTCGATGGCACTACCAATTTCCTTCACGGCATGCCTCACTTTGCAATCTCGATCGCGGTCGAAGAGCCCATGGCGAACGGCAGGCGCGAGATCACTTCCGGGCTTGTCTATCAGCCTCTGACCGATGAAGCGTTTTGGGCGGAAAAAGGCAAGGGTGCGTGGCTGACCGATCGACGCCTGCGCGTGTCGTCACGACGCGATCTAGCTGATTGTGTGGTTGCGACCGGCATTCCCTTCCTCGGGCATGGTGATTTCGCACAGTGGAGTCGCATTTTCGGTGCGGTTGCGCCCGA
>JAYVVA010000407.1:0-4086 GCA_043787435.1 Sphingomonadales bacterium
TTGTGGTGTTGGGAACACGCGCTGCGGAAACCATCTTGGCCAGCGACCATATGCGGTCGCACCCAAAGGCCGTACATAGGGAAGCAAGCGATCCGATCAGAATAGTCTGCTCAGCCTCTTGCAAGAGGGAGCCGTCCACATACGGAATCGGTTCGGCCCGATGTTCGCGGGCGAGATCCGTCGTCGGCGCGTGAGCCACATGCGCGGTTTCCGGCACTGGAAGTGGCATCTCGACGAGATGTTCGTGAAAATAAACGGCGAGACCCATTATCTTTGGCGTGCCATCGATCACGAGGGCGAAATCCTCGAGAGCTATGTCACCAGGACGCGGGATAAGAAGGCAGCATTGGCCTTCATGAACAAGACGCTGAAAGCCTTCACCTACGATTGGAAAGGCATCGAGCGCCGCCCGATCCCTCAGGAATGGTATGAGTTCAAAGGCCGCGCCGACCATGCTAGGGGCACGGGGTCGTCGAACCGCAATGCGACGCACCCGGTCAATGCCATCCTAAACTACGCGTACACCGTGGCATCTGCCCAATTGCAAATCCAGGCGATGGCAGACGGCTTCGATCCAAGTATTGGCCTGCTGCACGAAACGATGCCCGGTCGGTCGGCTTTCATTCTCGACATTATCGAGCCCGTGCGGCCCGTCATCGATGCCAAAATCCTGTTCAGGCTGAAGTACCACACACTGGACCCAGCGGATTTCATCATCCGGAAAGACAGGGTTTGCAGGTTGTCGCCGCAATTTGCTCGGAGAGTGGCGATGGTTGTGGAGAATATTCTACCGTTGCAGCCCATCGCAATAGTACAGGCAAGCGTCACACCCCCATCAACCGCGGCGCTATCGAATACCACCAGCCTGAACTCCACAATCCATAGACGGCCAGCGACACGGGTAAATAAACACCAAGCCATATGAGATACGCCGGGTGAACCGTACGGTTTCGGGCAAGATCCCAAAGAAACATAGGTGACACGGCGAGCAGAATGTAGAGATCGGTTGAAAGCACGCTTACTGGAAGCGTGGTTGGTAGCCACGTGATCCGATCAATTGACGCACCCAAGGGTATCGCAGTCGCGAGGATCATCATTCGCTTGTGGAGCCCAGCGTCGCGCCCTCGCGCGCGCAACCCAATCAAAAGGAACAGCGGGAAGAGCAATCCTATCCTCAGTTGTAGCAGTAGGATGTTATCGCGCCTGAGAACAAGCTTTTGCAGTTTCTCACGGGTCTCCGGCGGGGCTGTCTGTGCGGCATGCCAGAGATAATGATACATCGTCGGAACGAGGATGACCCCAACGACAACAAGCGCCGCCGCGACCGCGAATGCCGCGACGCCAAGGCGCCGATGCAAGTCGCCTCTTCCCATGGCCATGAGGGTGGTCTGCGCGAAAAGCAACGTTAGGAAAGTGCCCATGAGGATTGCATGCAGGTGCAGGATGAGCGGGAAGGGCGGCCTCTCTCCTGCCTGGACTGCGGCAATTTTCTTCAGCGAGTCGGGAATGAACCCAGTCAGCGTAATTACGATAAAGCTCGCCGCCGTGATTACGTAGATCCATCGATCTATCGCACCGGCACGCGGCGTTCCCGACAAAACATCTGGTCGCCGTTTGTCATCAACAAATGTCGTAGCTAGAGTAGCCATCGCAATGCCTCCTCGCTTTTCAACTATTGTTGTTAGATGCCACTTTTTGCGCTCAAAGTGAAATTGGGCTGAGTAATCGACGAACGGCGTCGTTTCGGAGTGGCAAGTAGCTAATTTTGCTGCATTTCGTCGCTAACTATGAAGTCTACTTTTGCGCCCATTGCGGACATTCCCCTTCCGACCCAATCGCGGACATTGCCACGACTACATTTTCTTCATCCGGGTGGGCTAGGGTGTGCGCTTCCATTCGAGCACTGTGGTTTGAACCACGCCGCCAATGGTGATTGGAGGGGTCGTCAGGGTGAGCGTGCTTCCAGCTGCTTTGAACGCGCGGACCAGATTGGTGTTTATACGGGCATTGTCAGACCTGCGTGGCAGCCGGCGGCGGTCGGTGATAACGCGCGGTTATGATCCGCAAAGGTTCTGTCAGATCTACGTGGCAGCGGGGGCAGGGGCCTGATACCGTGCGGCGATGACCCGCAGATCTCGAGCCAAACCGCCCAGTCCGTTTCGGCGATTTAACTCGTCGCCTCAGATAATCCGCCTGGTGGTGTTGATGTACGTCCGGTTCCCACTGTCGCTGCGCAACGTCGAGGACCTGGTGTTCGAACGCGGCATCGATATTTGCCACGAGACGGTGCGTTTCTGGTGGAACCGCTTCGGTCCGATGTTTGCCGGCGACATTCGCCGCCAGCGCGTGAGCGCGATGCGCGGGTTCCGCCACTGGCGCTGGCACTTCGACGAGGTCTACGTGAAGATCAACGGCGAGATGCATTATCTCTGGAGAGCTGTCGACCACGAGGGGGAAGTGCTTGAGTCCTATGTCACCAAAACGCGGGACAAAGCTGCAGCTCTGGCCTTCATGAAAAAGGCGCTGAAGCGACACGGGTCGCCCGCTGTAATCACGACCGATGGGCTTCGCTCATATTGCGCTGCGATGTCCGAACTCGGCAACACCAACAAACACGAGGTTGGTCGCTGGGCCAACAACAGGGTGGAAAATAGCCACTTGCCGTTCCGACGACGGGAGCGGGCGATGCTCCGGTTCCGACAAATGAAGTCGCTCCAGAAGTTCGCCTCGGTCCATGCCAACCTCCACAATCACTTTAATCTAGAACGCCACATCGTTGATCGCCCGACATACAAGGAGCGCCGTGCCGCCGCGCTTGCAGAGTGGCGCGTAGTCGCCGCCTGAGCCGCAAATATCAAAGACCGACCCCAGTCGTGCAGAGATGAGTTCGCATTAGACTGACAGCACCCCAGGCCGCCATCACCCGCTTCATCACAGAGCATAATCAGCAGCCGCGACCCTTCATATGGCGCGCTGATCCAAACGAAATCATCGCTGCCGTCAGCCGAGGGCACCAAACGTTGGAATCAATCCACTAGCGCAACGGGGGTTAAACTTCCATGTTGCGGCGCATGACCGACCTGTTTCTGATTGCCGATGATTTTCCTGCCATTCTCGACGATATCTGGAAACGCCTGGGGCGCGGGGCCGCAGACCGTAGATCACCTTTTCATACGCCCGCGGTCGGCTCGACGGATGCGCAGGGTCACGTCCAGCAACGGATCATGGTGCTACGCAACGTCGACCGCGCGACAGGCAGCATGCGGTTTCACACCGATGTCCGCTCGGCAAAAGTCGCCCAAGCGACCGTCGGACGCGTTGCAGTGCTCGGATATGATGCCGGTGCCAAGACCCAAATCCGCGCCGAGGGAGCCACCGCAATCCTCACCGAAGGCCCCGAAGTCCGAGCCGCTTGGTCGGTGACGTCGCCTAGCGGACGGCGGAGCTATCTGACAACCCAAGCGCCCGGAACCTTGAGTGATGCGGCAACGTCCGGGCTTCCCGAGGCGATTACGATGCGGATGCCAACCCCGGAAGAAACGCTTACTGGTCGCGCGAACTTTGCTTTGCTGGTAGTGACGCTCGACAGGCTGGAGTGGCTGCACCTCGCCCACAGCGGCCACCGCCGCGCCGCGTTCGCTCGCGACGGTGGCGATTGGCACGGCCAGTGGCTCGTTCCATGACGGCTCCCTTAGAGACGAGTTCGCACAAGACTGACAGCACCGCCATTTCGTTCCTTCAACTTACTGAAAATATGGGCAAATACGGTGATTAGTCGGTTTCGGCCCTACTTGGGGCCCACTCATCGAGTTCGTGTGTCACCTTGGAATGAGTTCAATGTCCTGAAGAGACGTCTGTTTGCCCGAGCACTTTCGAAGGTGCTGTCAAAGCAAATGGCCCGGCTTGGAGAGCGGCGGTAGGTTGGCGGGATGAGCCGTCGATCGGAACCCAAATCCGATCCTTTTTTTCGGTATTTCAACTCGTCACCGGAGGTGATCCGGTTGGTGGTGATGATTTACGTGAGGTTCCCGCTATCGCTGCGCAATGTTGAGGATCTGCTGTTCGAGCGTGGGATCGACATTTGCC
>JAYVVA010000408.1:0-1553 GCA_043787435.1 Sphingomonadales bacterium
GGCCCTATTTGCGTCGATTTATCAAACGCCGAAGATGTGGCCGAAAACATGGCAATGTAAAAGACTATCAAAAGTGTTGTGTGCGATAATAGACGACGATATTGACAGACAAGCATAATCAATTCCTAACATCTTTGCTGTTGGGAATGGCGGCGTGCAGGATGGCCGCGAGTATTACGGCGCAGACTGTTGCAATCGAAAAATTAAGACCCAAGGGTACAACCGAAGTCCACGCGTCACGCGAGTGAACGAAATTGTTGATCATTCCAAGCGCAAAAATGGCGATCAAGCTCAGCACGTAAAGTACACGCAGTGCTGAAAATTCACGCGAACGATTGGTGATAAAAACAAGGAGCCCAAACAATCCGGCTAATCCAGAAAACACAATTGCGAACAATAACAACCAAGCTGAAAAATTGGCCCATTGAATATCGGGGGATCGGGAATAGGTGTAATCTGTCACCAGCGCGCCCACAAAGCATAAACCCGCCCCGGTTGTCAACATGTCGAACCCATAAGCCGCAACCCCCTTACGCGGGTAAATCAAGCTTGAACTGCGAGCAGAGTCAGAGTCGTGAACCAGTGTCATTTTTGAAGCTCCTGCCATTGGATGCGCGAGTTTGCGAAACCAAAACGTAACTTCAGCTTGAAGGTTCCCTCGCGCAGAGGTGTGAACTGCAAATCATCCGGCAGTGTTTAAATAGATATTAATTGGTCATGCCAAGGCAGCTGAGAACGACGCCAGCACAAGCATGATAGGTAGCCAGTTTTTCATTTGCATGGAAAAGCCTCTTTGAATGCATTATACACAAGACCCGAAGCGTTAAGGCTTCGCTCTTGCGGATTTTTCTGTAACCAAAGCATTACGACATCGCGGAGTTGCGACGCAGCAAGCTGCTTCGGGAAACAGAAATCTTTTCTTTCGAGGCCCCACATAACGTCTTCGGATGTATCGGCAACTCCAATAATGTATGCTATGCATTTAGCCCGCTCAAAATTATTTCCAGCGTCTTGACATTCCATATAGAGCTGATTGCCATGCAAAAAGTATGGAAAGTCGCTGGCGAAAACAGGGCCGGGTGCCAGCGCTGTAAAACATCCGAACAAAATACCAAGTATTTTCATCGCTAATCCTTTTTATTGCGATTTTTTTTGTTTCAGCTTTTGCACGCCGCCATGGCGCGAACAAGCCCTGCACGTGGTGCTCCCTCGATTGGTATTTTGGGGCTCTTCATCGAGCATGGTCAGCGTCAATTGTGACGATCAGGCGGGCGGCGATCCGCAGGCTGCGAGTGAAATTGGCAAATCCCGGAACAATGGCTGACAAGTCTTCACGAGTGAGGGACAGATCATCGCGCTTGGCGGATTAATTAACTGGCCAGCATGTTGCTTTAGGGAGCATCTCCATCACCTCTGCATTGGAAATCGTCGTGCGTTCCAAAAGTGCGAAGGCCACAGCGTGAACCCACGGCCAGTTTTGCTGAAGCAATTTCTGGCATAGTTCCTGCAGTTGTTCAAAATATTGGTCCCGGCAATCGTCGGCCCAACCGGCG
>JAYVVA010000409.1:0-1930 GCA_043787435.1 Sphingomonadales bacterium
GCACGAGCTTCGTTGAGCAGGTTCGACCGTGCGGACTTGTCGGTCACCTTATAGGCAGCAGCAATGTCTTTGCCGATCAGCTTTTTGAGCTTCTCCTTGGCGGCGGTCAAGTCCGCCTGCGGTGCCATGGGCCATGGGTCCTTTGCGGCCTGCTCCGCAAGATCGATGATCGCGCCAATGACTTTCTGGATGCCACGATGCGCGAACATCACCGCGCCCAGCATGACGTCCTCGGAAAGCTCTTTTGCCTCTGACTCGACCATCATGACGGCGTCGTGCGTCCCTGCGACGACCAGGTCGAGGTCGCCTTCGGCGACCTGCTCATCAGTCGGGTTCAGGATGTACTCGCCGTTGACGTAACCGACGCGTGCGGCTGCGATCGGCCCCATGAACGGGACGCCCGAGAGCGTCAGGGCCGCCGAGGCTGCCACCATCGCCAGAATATCGGGCTCGTTCTCACCGTCATACGACATGACTTGCGCGATGACGTTGATCTCGTTGTAGAATCCTTCGGGGAAGAGCGGACGGATCGGCCGATCGATCAAGCGAGAAACAAGAGTTTCCTTCTCGGTCGCGCCGCGCTCGCGCTTGAAAAAGCCACCTGGTATGCGGCCGGCGGAGGAGTATTTTTCCTGATAGTGAACGGTCAGCGGGAAGAAGTCCTGTCCTTCCTTGACGCTGCGTGCCGCGGTTACCGCGCACAATACGACTGTTTCGCCAAGCGTTGCCATGACGGCCCCATCGGCTTGGCGCGCAACGCGGCCCGTTTCGAGCTTGAGGGTTTGTCCGCCCCACTCGATTTCAACTGTCTTCATATTGAACATGTATATTCCTTCATGACCCGCGAGCCCTATGCTGCGGGGGCCTATAGGCAGACATCCGGTCTGCGAGCGGTGCGGGCGCTAACTTGGCCCTTAGGCGCCCCGCCGAATTGCGGGACATGGACAAACGGCGCCCGGAGGCGCCGCTTGAATTACTTACGAAGTCCAAGCTTCGTGATAAGTGCGGTGTAACGCGCGACGTCGATCTTCTTGAGATAGTCGAGCAGAGAACGGCGTTTGTTAACCAGCATGAGAAGACCGCGACGCGAATGATTGTCTTTCTTGTGCGTCTTGAAATGCTCGGTGAGGTTGACGATACGCTCGGTCAGGATCGCTACCTGAACCTCAGGCGACCCGGTATCGCCCTCAGCCTGTGCGTTGTCCTTGATGATTTCTGTCTTGCGAATTGCCGTAACGGTCAAATTATCTTCCTTCGCGGTATCGGGTCACAGGTTGAAGCCGCGCTCGACCCGGAGATGTCCGGCAATGATCTCCACCAGCGCAACGGGCGTCTCGCCCAGTTTCGCGAAATGAAGGCCGTCGTGAGCGGCAACCCCGGCAAGAACGCGCCCCTGGCGGAGTGCAGCAGCCTGATCGGGGGTGAGGGAGAGAGCCGGGATACCGTCCAGCCCTGCCTCAATGGGACGCAGATGCGTCTCAAGCGTCGCGCCCTTAGCGTTCTGGTCCAACAAGTCCAGCGAAATCGCTTCGGACAGGTTAAACGGCCCGGCACGGGTGCGGCGAAGCATCGTGACATGCCCGACGGTTCCAAGTGCGAGCGCAATGTCGCGCGCAAGGCTGCGAATATAGGTCCCTTTGGACACATGTGTGGTCAGCGTGATCGACGCGAGTGAAGTTTCAAACTCGCTCCGTACGAGGTCGAGCGCAAACACCGTCACGGCTCTTGTAGCCAACACGACTTCGGTGCCAGCGCGTGCCAGATCATAAGCTCGCGCGCCACCGACCTTCAGTGCGGAAAAGGCAGGCGGCGCCTGATCGAGCGGTCCGGTAAAACGCGCGAGAACGGCTTCGACCTGAATCAGTGTTGGACGGACATCGCTTTGTGCAACAATCGCGCCTTCGAGATCGAGGGTGTCAGTCTGCGTGCC
>JAYVVA010000410.1:0-1995 GCA_043787435.1 Sphingomonadales bacterium
CCTTCGTCGGGTCGACCCTATGGACCGCAGCGACCATTTCGCTGCCGAACAGGATGTTCTCGGTGTCGATCATATTCGCAAGCAGGTCGACGCCCGGCTGGCGATAAACGCAGGTGTCGAAGAACATGTTGTTCGTCAAACGCCCTGACAAATCGGGCTTCTTGAGCATGTCCGCCAGCGCGCGATAACGCCGCCAATGATAGGGCACGGCGCCGCCATGCGAGATGATAAAGCGCAATGACGGGAGTTGCGCGAACAAATCGCCCTCGATCAGTTGCATGAACGCGATCGGGTCCGCCTCGATTTAATAGGCCCCCGTCGCGGGGAGCCCCGGATTGCACGACCCCGAAACGTGGATCATCGCCGGGACATCCGCTCGACCAGCTTCTTGTAGACCGGGAACCAATACGGGCCGGTGAGCGGCGACGACTGGAAACGCCCGCCGCCCGAATCCGGGCTCAGGTTGCAGCCAATAAATCCCACGCCGACACAGCGCTCGAGCTCGGCGACCGAGGCCGACAGGTGCGCGTCAAGCAATTGCGGCACATGCACACGGGAGCGAAGACTTCCGGATATTAGCCCACCACGCGCGCGATCAGGTCGTTGCATGCCCCCGCTAAGCGATCGCGACGCTCTGGTCGCCGACGTGCGTGGCCATGGCCGACGCGCGCGGCGAAAAGATAGTCATATCCGCGCCGCGTTCGCGCAACAGCGGCGACTGGTTTGCTTCGATGGTCGCGCGGATTCCGTCGTCGGTGATGACGGGGTAAGGCGGGGCAGCCTTACCCGCTTGCTCGCCGCGGCCTGCGCCGTCCGCCACGTGTCATGTGCGGGCGGCAGGACAGTGCAATGGCCGTGGCAATCGATAATCATACCGCCATTGCCCTCTGTAGTATCGCGGTGGCATGCGTCATTACCGGATCGACCCCAAGCGCGACCAGGGTCCTGGCGGCTTCATCCATTTCCGCGGCGCGTCGCCGTCCATGGGTGGCCATGCGCTCCAGATTATAGGAAGTCTTGGTCGCCCAATCGCCGCCGAGCGACGCGAGCACCTCGTCCGAAACGCCTGCGGCATCGCCCGCCAGCATCATCTCGGCTGTCAGCGCTTCGATGCCCTTGACCATGATCGAGCGGATCATCTTGACCGAGGACGCCCGACCGACTTCGCCGGCCAAGACTCGAACATTGGAGAAGCCGAGGTCCATCAGCACGTCCGCGCCATCCGCCGCATGAGGGCCTGACAGCAGCAGCGGCACTGCCAGCCCTGCCGGTTCGACCGGTGCCATCACCGCGACGTCGATATAACGCCCGCCCGCTGCCTCGACCGCCAGCGCCGCCGCCTGCTTTGTATCGGGCGCCACCGAATTCATGTCGTAATAGAGCGTCGTTGCATCGAGATATGGTGCGGCACTGTGCGCCGCCGCGAGTGCTTGATCGGCGGTTACGAGACTCAGAACCACACTCGCGCCGTGCAAAATGTCGATGATGTCGTCATTGGCTGCAATGCCATCGTGCTTATCGGGGTCGATGTCATATGCGGCCGCTGCACCAAGTCCTCCAGCGACAAAGCTCCGCCCCGCCTCGCCGAAACCGATTAGAACGACATTTGCAACCATAGGGGCTGAGTAGCCGCCCCCCCCGCCGCTTGCCAATCGAAATGTAATTCCTGACAGTAGATCGAGCTAACACCAAAGTTTGAGACGGTGACTTGCTAAGGGTTGCCAAGTTTGACGAGTGTTGATTCAAGGTGGCAGACGACAGGCGTTTGCCTTGCCTCTTCCTATTCGGACTGATTTTGACGCGTCGCGGTTGCGGGTGGAGGCGCGTCAATCAAAGGATGGGCCTCAAGCCCGTCGGCTGCTGGTGTTAGCGGCGATTTATGATGGGGCCTCACGTACCGAGGCGGCGCGGATTGCCGGTGTGACAGTTCAGATCATTCGTGACTGGGTGGTTAAGTTCAATGAGCATGGCCCATCGGGTCTGATCAATCGCAAG
>JAYVVA010000411.1:0-1598 GCA_043787435.1 Sphingomonadales bacterium
TGAAGCACCGCAGTCGCTGGATCCATCGGGATCGGTGCCCGCGCGGTGATCTTCGGGTCGTGCCAACCCTTGCTCTGGGTGAAACGGATCATAGCCATATGATCAGTGAACACGCGCCCGAAACCGGGGTCTGCGAGCATGGCCTGGCGCGCGGCCGGCTCTGTGCACTGCGCATTGGGTTCGAATGCAAACGCGCTCATAACCATCTCCAAAGGGTTGTCTTGGCCTATCGGTGCTGGCAGAACAGGTCAACATGGCTGGCCCAATTTCTGCTCCTGCCCCCCGGGCTTCACCGCTTTTCCTGCGTGAGCCGGAAATTCGGCGCGGAGTCGAACTGTTGTACTTTGGGTATTCGCACATGATGCGCAGCGCCGATACGCTGCTCGTACGCGATGGCTTGGGTCGGGCTCATCAACGGGCGCTCTATTTTATCGCACGCCAGCCTGGGCTTGCGGTTGGCGAGCTGCTGGGGCTGCTGGCGATCACCAAACAGTCGCTCAGCCGGGTGCTCAATGAACTGATCACGCGTGGCCTTGTCGCGACCATGCCTGGCGAAAACGACAGGCGGCGGAAGCTGCTGCGGCTCACCGATGAAGGCGCGGCGCTCGAAACCGAGCTCTTCGATCGTCTACGCGAGCGGTTGTCGGCGGCCTATGGTCGAGCCGGACAAGAGGCGGTGACCGGATTCTGGCAGGTCCTCGAAGGACTCATCCCCCCGGAAGATCGCGCGCTCGTCATGGAGCTCTGCCGCTCTGTGTGAGCATGCTTGGTTTGATTTGTCGGACCGTCCGCGGAACATCGACGCCAGTTGCGAGTTCACCCGAGCACGGGACAGACGAAGGACTTTTTCATGCGCAAGATTATTTTTGCGGCGTCGCTTGCGATTGCCGCCCTCACCCCGGCGATCGCGTCGGCTTCCTGTCAGGATCGCGTCGGCAAAACCGGCGGCACCCTGATCGGTGCCGGTGCAGGCGCCGTGCTCGGCAGCGCAGTGGCCGGCCGACATGATCGCGGCCTCGGCGCCGTTCTCGGCGGCATTGGCGGCGCCATCGCAGGCAACTCGATTGCCCAGTCTAAAGGCGATTGCGCGCGAGCCTACGGCTATTACGACAAGAACGGCGTCTGGCACGTCAACAGCACGGATCGGACAACCGCGACCGGTTATTATGACCGGAGTGGCCAATGGGTCGACGGCCAGCCGAACGGCTATTACGACACCTCGGGGCGTTGGGTTGCCACTTCGAGTGAACAGAGCTCGGGCTATTACGACGTGCACAATCATTGGGTGCCCGCGTCGTCTGCCGGTTATTACGAGAACGACGACAGGTTGGTTAACGGATCGGCGAGCGGTCACTACGATCGTCGCGGCCATTGGGTCCGCGGCGCGACTGCAGGCTACTACAACACGTCGGGTCGGTGGATCGCCGGCGCGCCGCGTGGCAGCCGCTATGCGAGTGGATCAATGATCGCACAGCCCGGCTATTACGACAGCAACGGTCGCTGGCATCGCGGCAGCGTGACCGGCTATTATGACAGCGAGGGCCGCTGGGTCGCGACAAATCGTTAATGGTTCGCCGTGAAACGATGATGTCTTTTAC
>JAYVVA010000412.1:0-2479 GCA_043787435.1 Sphingomonadales bacterium
ACATTTCCGATGAGGCAACGCCAGGCACCTCGGGAACATATCTCGGTGAGGCAACACGAGCGCTCATCGTAGTTGTCGCGCGGCATTGAGGCCCTTCGCCGGGCGCCCTAACGCGTTGAAATGCTGCCAATCTATTACGAATTTGGGTGCTACCGGTCGTCTAATCGGTGCTGTCAGTCGGATGCGAACTCGTCTCCGCTTGGTAGGTTTCTCACGGGCTTTGCTCCCGATCTAAACCTAACAGAATCACTATATCGGACCACCGCCCAAACTACCACCTTGGTCTCACAAAGCGAACCGCAAGCATAACAGCACCTGCGACCGCCGCCAAACCATATATCACTCTTGGTCGTAGTGCCTCGTCCAGACCCCGCCGGTAGTGACGGCTTGGCCCCCACGTCGCTCCAAAGCAATCGCAGAACTCACGCAATCGTCTCGACCGATCGCGCAAGCCCGGCTAATTTTTCGGTGGCACTGCCGATCTATCCCATTCGAGCCATACGATCGCGGCGACAACGCCCAGCAAGCCTAACCCACGAACTGCCTCGCCTTTGCGCAAGACTAATATCCCCAATGCCGATGCGACGGACGCCACGATCTTGGGCTTTGACAGTTTGCCGGCGCCTGAGACAGATGCTGCGAGCGCGGGCTGCTCATTCGGCTCTGGTCGGGGCTTAACCTCGCCAGCAATCTTGCCGGGCGGCAGCCTCGCGGACGCGCCCTCGTTGCGCCTGCTCGCGATGTTATCGGCAGCCCATGCTCCGCGTTCTTCCAACGGCGCCTTAGCATTGGTACCATCCTGTGCAGCCTGGTGCTCGAATTCGGAGTTAAGCTCTGCCCCAAACAGCAAAATATAGCTCGAGAGATAAAACCAGGTGAGCGTGACAACTACCGTCCCGAGCGATCCGTACGTTGCGTTATAATTGCTGAAGTTTGCGACATAAATGCCAAAGCCGATGGCCAGCGCCAACCAGAGCAGCGCCGAGAACAGCGACCCTGGAGTCAACCACGCCCAGTGCGCGTGCCGCCGCGATGGGCCATAGCGGTAGAGCGTCGCGGCTGCAGCGGCACCAGTCAACAGCAACAAGAGATAAGCGCTCACCTTGCCAGCGAGCAGAACGGCGCCCGAAGCGGCAGGCAACAGACTTTGAAGGTGTCCAAGTGCCGCAACTGCGACCAGCGCCAGCAGTGCTACCCCCACAGTGATCCCGATCATTGCGATCGCGAGCAAATTTACTTGGTAAAACCCTCGCTTCTCCTTTTCCTCATAAGCAACATTAAGCGCGGTGATGGTCGCAGCCGCACCGTTGCGTGCGCCGAACAATGCGAGCGCAAGAGCCAGCAGCAGGCCCACGCCCTTCTTTCCGTCGGACGTCTTGACGACGTTCATCAGCTGTTCGCCGACGAGCTTGGCAACTTCGGTCGGCATCACCGAGGTCAGCTCCGTCATATTGGCGGTTACGCTCTGCGGATCAGCGGCGATCCCATAGACAAGCACAATTGCGCCGAGCAGCGGGACGAGTGCGAGGAAGCCGTAAAATGCGACGCCCGCCGCAATGAGACCGATGTTGTCCTCGCTGGTTTGCGACCAGGCGCGTTTCGCGATCGCAAAAAGTGCCTTCGGCGGCATCTGCCAAGGCTTCGTAGCCTCGCGTCCCTGATCGTCCACCGCTGCCCCCCAATTCGTGGTCTGCTCGATAGCAAGACCAAAATAGAAACGCCTGCGTGACAGTGCCGTTCCAGCTTCGGTCGACATTATGATCTACCTAGTGGCGCAACGGCTGGATGACGCGGTTTCTCAGCCGCCGCTGGTGCGCACAAGAAAGCAAGCCAAGGCCGAAACAGGGCTGTCAGTAGTCTATTCGCATCCCAGCCAAGGGGGTGGTGGCGCAGCTGGTTCTTTGAGTTAAGCGGTCAGGCGGCGCGCGCCCACCACTCGGCTAGGGCGACAAAGCGGCTGGCTTTGTAGGTCGTTTAATCGGGGCCTCGTCAAGGAGGGGTTCGGGTACATTTTCTTGATCCACGATCGGGTCACCGTAGTTGGCATAGCGTGAGGGGTTGTCAGCGCCTTCAGCTTTGGCCGTGCCGGCAATTCCGTTTGTCGGGTACATGGTCGTTTACGCGGTCGAGACGTGCCCGCCGCAGGATAGGTTTTCGTGGGCCGAATCTTCCAATTTTTGACACTCATTTTGCCATGACAAAGGCAGAGCAGCCAACATAGCGGAATGATCCTGTCCGCGTCCCGACAGGGACGGTTCGGCGCGTTCACACCGTGAACACAAACGATAGATGCATGTGCAACGACAATTTTGTTAGCCGGTAAGGCTTTGTTTCATAATGGCCGATAGGCTTGCCGCCTGTTTTACTTGGTAATTTTATACGACCCGGACGGTCATGGGCGTTCCTATTTCTGAGAAGCGATTGAGGATTGCGGCACGAACTTTGAGCTCGGTTATCTGACGGTCGAAGGTGCGCGATG
>JAYVVA010000413.1:0-9078 GCA_043787435.1 Sphingomonadales bacterium
AGGACGGCCGACGAGGTTCGCGCAGCAGCGACGGACATGCTGGGAAATACGCTCGTCACGATCCAGACAGGCGACGCGGGCAAGCAGGTTAACCGGCTCTACGTCACCGATGGGGTCGATATCGATAAGGAGTTCTATCTCGCGCTTCTCGTCAACCGGGCCAGTGGCCGAATTGGCATGGTCGTCTCGACTGAAGGGGGCATGGACATCGAGGCCGTCGCGCACGACACGCCTGAAAAGATCGACACACTCGACATTGACCCCGCCACCGGCTTCATGCCGCATCACGGACGCGCAGTGGCTAGCGCCCTTGGCTTGACCGGCGACCTCGCCAAGCAGGCGGCAAATGTTGCATCGAAACTCTACGATACATTTCTCGGCACCGATGCCGAACAGATCGAAATCAACCCGCTTGCCGTGACCAAGGATGACGGGTCGGGGCCAAAGCTCCTTGTCCTTGACGCCAAGGTCGCTTTCGACGGCAACGCGATGTTCCGGCACAAGGATCTGGCCCAGCTGCGCGACCTGACCGAAGAAGATCCCGCCGAGATCGAGGCGTCGAAGTATGACCTTGCTTATATAAAGCTGGACGGAAATATCGGGTGCATGGTCAACGGCGCAGGGCTTGCAATGGCGACGATGGATATCATCAAGCTGAACGGTGAGTTTCCGGCCAACTTCCTCGACGTCGGCGGTGGTGCAACGACCGAAAAAGTGACCGCTGCGTTCAAGATCATCCTGCAGGACCCGGCTGTCAAAGGCATCCTTGTCAACATTTTTGGTGGGATCATGAAGTGCGACATTATCGCAAACGGGATTGTTGCCGCTGCCAAGGAGGTGAACCTTTCGGTGCCGCTCGTCGTACGTCTGGAGGGCACGAACGTGCAGCAGGGCAAGGACATCCTCGCGAACTCGGGCCTGCCGATCGTCGCGGCCAATGACCTGGGGGACGCAGCCAAGAAGATCGTCGCCGAGGTTCGCAAGGCGGCGTAGCAGTCAGGATCGCGGCGAACAGGCTTGATATTCTAGCGCCTGTCCGCCACATGCGCTCTACTTGACGTTAACGTAAAGAGATTCTCAGGAGAGCGACCGTGAAAATCCTCGTCCCCGTGAAGCGGGTCATTGACTACAACGTAAAGCCCCGTGTGAAAGCGGATGGCAGCGGCGTGGATCTGGCTAACGTCAAAATGAGTATGAATCCGTTCGACGAGATTGCCGTCGAGGAAGCCCTGCGTCTGAAGGAAAAGGGCTTCGCGACGGAGATCGTCGCGGTGAGTATCGGCGAACAGAAAAGTCAGGAAACGCTCCGCACTGCGCTTGCCATGGGCGCCGACCGGGCCATCCTGATCGTCAGCGAAACCGAAGTCGAACCGCTCGGCGTTGCCAAGCTCCTCGCCAAAATTGTCGAGGAGGAGCAACCAGGCCTCGTCATCCTCGGCAAGCAAGCAATCGACGACGACTCGAACCAGGTGGGCCAGATGCTCGCCGCCTTGACAGGGCGCCCACAGGGCACGTTCGCGAGCGCAGTTGTGGTTGAGGGCGATAGCGTGACGGTGACCCGCGAAGTCGACGGTGGCCTCGAAACCGTCAAGCTTCAGATCCCGGCCATTGTAACAACAGATCTGCGTCTCAACGAGCCGCGCTATGCCTCGCTGCCCAACATCATGAAGGCTAAATCGAAGCCGATGGCACAGAAAACGCCTGCCGATTACGGCGTTGATGTCACGGCGCGGCTGACCACGCTGAAGGTTGTGGAACCCCCCAAACGTACGGCGGGGATCAAGGTCACAGACGTCGACGCGCTGGTCGCTAAACTCAAGGACATGGGAGTCGCAGCATGAAGACGTTGGTCTGGGTCGAATATGATGCCGGCGGCATCAAGGATGCCACGCTGAGCGCGATCACGGCTGCATCCCAGCTTGGCGCCGTGCATTTGATCGTTGCCGGCAAGGGCGTAGCGGCCGTTGGCGCAGAAGCTGCCAAAATTGCCGGCGTGAACAAGGTCCACGTCGCTGACGACAACGCGTTTGACCATGCACTTCCAGAAAATGTCGCGCCGCTGATTGTCGAGCTGATGGGTCATCATGACGCGTTCCTTGCACCTGCGACTGCGAACGGGAAAAATATCGCGCCACGCGTCGCCGCCCTGCTTGACGTCATGCAGATCAGCGAAATCCTGTCGGTCGAAAGCGCCGACACCTTCACGCGTCCGACCTATGCCGGAAACGCAATTGCCACCGTTCAGTCGAGCGACGCGAAAAAAGTCATCACGGTGCGTGGCACCTCGTTTGCCAAGGCCGAGCGAAGCGGCGGCAGCGGCACGATCGAAGCAGTCAAGTCGACCGGGGACAAGGGTGTTTCAAGCTTCGTTGGTGCAGAACTTTCAAAGTCTGACCGCCCCGAATTGGCAAGCGCAAAGATCATTGTCTCGGGTGGGCGTGCCCTGCAGAATAGCGAAAACTTCCACAACCTGATCGAACCGCTCGCTGACAAGTTGGGCGCCGGTGTCGGCGCGAGTCGTGCTGCAGTCGACGCGGGCTACGTCCCCAACGACTATCAGGTTGGTCAGACTGGCAAGATCGTCGCGCCCGAAATCTACTTCGCCATCGGTATCAGTGGCGCAATTCAGCACCTCGCTGGCATGAAGGATTCAAAGACAATTATCGCCATAAACAAGGACGAAGACGCGCCGATATTTCAAGTCGCGGACATCGGCCTGGTCGGGGATTTGTTCAAGATCGTGCCCGAACTTACCGAAAAACTTTAAGGCGCGAGTGGCGACCCATCGCCAATACAATTCTTTACGGAGCGCGGTTGACGTTGGCCTCGCAGCCGAATGGCGCCGAGTTAGCTTAGTGCTGGCACGGTGGCTGAGTATACCGTCTGTTCGGTCGATCGCGCATCGACCAAGTCGGGGGCTCATTCCGATCAAAAGCAGCCAGGTCCTACGCGCGCCATCCCACCGCTGGTGCGTCGAGCAGTGGTCAAGCAGGATCCGGGCACTGTCCGTCGGGCGCTGCTGGCAACGCCCAGTCAATCGGCGCCCGCCCACGCTGTACCAGAAACGAGTTCGTCTGCGAAAATGGGCGGCTGCCGAAAAATCCGCCATGCGCAGCGAGCGGCGAGGGGTGGACAGACTTGAGAACAAGATGCCGACCGCCGCGGTCGATACTGTCGACAAAGGCAGCTTTCTTCTGCGCGTAATTTCCCCACAGCAAAAATACAACAGGGTGGTCCAGAGCATTGACGTGGCGGATCACGGCGTCCGTAAACCGCTCCCACCCGTGCCCCTGGTGCGAGGCTGCCTTGTTCATTTCCACCGTCAGCACGCTATTGAGCAGCAGCACCCCTTGCTGCGCCCAGGATTGGAGGCACCCGTGGCGCGGACGCAGCACGCCAAGGTCGCTTTCCAGTTCCTTGAAGATATTGACGAGTGATGGCGGTAGCCGCACGCCAGGACGTACCGAAAAGCACAGGCCGTGCGCCTGGCCCGGTCCGTGGTAGGGGTCCTGTCCCAGAATGACGACGCGCACCGTGTCGGGCGGCGTGAGGTCGAGCGCGCGAAACCACTCAACGGTGCGCGGAAAGATCCGCTTCCCCGCTGCTTTTTCAGCGAGGAGGAACGCTTTGAGCGCCGTCATATGGGGTTTGTCGAACTCGGCGCGCAGCGGGGCAAGCCAGCCGGGGTGTAGCGGGATGTCAATGCTCACTTTTTATGCGCCGCAAACCCAAGCACCGCCACACCCGCCACCGCCGATAACAACGACCCCATCAATACACCGATTTTAACTGCGTCCGCTTGTGGTTGATCAGGGAAGGCGAGCCCGCCGATGAAAAGGCTCATCGTAAAGCCGATGCCACACAGCAGCGCCACGCCGTGGACTTGCGACCAGCTCGCCTTCGATGGACGCGTCGCCAGCTTGAGTTTGACCGCAAGCCATACGCTGCCGAACACGCCGACTTGTTTGCCGACGAACAAACCAAGCGCAATCGCAAGCGGGAGCGGATCAAACGGCGCGACATCGCCATTGAGCGTCACGCCCGCATTGGCAAACCCGAACAGCGGCACAATCGCTAACCCGACCCACGGCTGCAAGCAGTGTTCGATACGATAAAGTGTCGAGTCCGCGTCATCCGGCCGCCCCGAACGGTTGGCGATTGGCACGGCTGATGCCGCGACGATGCCTGCCACCGTCGCATGAATACCCGAAAGCAGCATAAAGTACCAAAGCAACGCAAAGCCCGCCAGATACCAGATGGGATGCTTCAAGCCTGCCCGGTTCATACCGAACATACCGCCCAGAACGAGCAACGCGGTTCCTAGCGCGGTCCAGTTCAACGTCGCGGTGTAAAACAGTGCAATGATGGCCACCGCGCCAACATCGTCGACGATCGCGACAGTCGTTACAAAAAGTTTGAGGGAAGCCGGTGCGCGCTTACCGAGCATCGCCAACAGACCGAGCGCAAATGCAATGTCGGTCGCTGCCGGGATAGCCCATCCTCGCGTCAGGTGGGGCGCGCCGCGCGTCATCACCAGATAGCCGATCGCAGGTAACGCCATTCCAGCCGCTGCCGCGATAAACGGCAACCGCCGGTCCGCCCGGCTCGACAGCTGCCCGCAGATAAATTCGCGCTTTATCTCCAACCCGACAAGCAGAAAGAAAACCGCCATCAGCCCGTCGTTGATCCACAGGTGCACGGTCATAGGACCGAGCTTGGGCGCCAGCACGGGTCCCGTTGCCAGGTTCAGCACGTCGAAATAGTCATGGGACAGTGACGAATTGGCGATGACCATTGCCAGCGTCGCTGCTGCCATCAGCGCCATGCCGCCGGCTGCCGCAGACTGGATAAATGCCCGCATCGCCGAACGCGGGTATCGGGAGAGCCTGTGTACCATAGGCAATGTCTAACGCGCGATCTTCGTCGCGTGAACAGGATCGGGTCAATCCGCATCGCCCGTTTCCAACCGCTGGTTCGAGCAGGACGTTCATAGCCTCGCTGTTCCCGTCGCGTCGCGGCTTAAACGCGAAACCTGCAATGCCTTTTTACGGCGCGCTCGAAGCGAAGGACGACGGGTTGCACCTGCCCAAGCGATACCATCGCGACATCTGCGAACAGCTCAGGCGCCTGCGATTGGAATTCTGACGACACGCTCTTTCGACATCCGTCGGGTCGCGCTAGGGCTAGGTCGCCGATGGATATTTACCTCCCCGTCGCGAACCTGTCGGTCAACGCGCTCGTGATCGTCCTCTTGGGGGGGGGCGTCGGGTTGCTATCGGGTATGTTCGGTGTGGGTGGTGGCTTCCTCACGACCCCGCTGCTGATCTTCTACGGCATTCCGCCAACAGTGGCGGCAGCTTCTGCAACGACACAAGTCACCGGGGCCAGCGTGTCGGGCGCGATCGCGCACTATCGGCGCGGCGGAGTCGATATTCCGATGGGCGGTGTATTGGTCGCGGGCGGCGTCGTCGGCGCGATCGCAGGGTCGGCGCTGTTTCGTTTCCTGCAAAAGCTCGGTCAGATCGATACAGTCATCAACATTTTGTATGTTGTGCTGTTATTTGGCGTCGGCGTTCCCATGGCGCGCGAAGCGATCCGAAGCATCGCCGCAAGCATCGCTGGAACAGCGCTTCCGGCAAAGAAGCGTCGCCATCATCCCGTGGTGACAGCTCTGCCTTTTCGCTGGCGATTCTACGCATCGGGCCTCTACATCTCGCCGCTTGCCCCGCTTTTGCTCGGCTTTGCGACCGGCATCCTGACTGTGCTGCTTGGTGTCGGTGGCGGGTTCATCATGGTACCTGCCATGATCTATGTCCTCGGCATGGCGACCCGCGTGGTCGTCGGCACCTCGCTCTTCCAGATCCTTTTCGTGACAGCAGCTACGACCATGGTTCACGCGGTCACAACCAAGGCAGTTGATATCGTCCTTGCGTTTTTCTTGTTGGTCGGCAGTGTGATCGGCGCACAAATCGGTTCACGGATTGCCGCGCGGTTCAGACCAGATTATCTGCGCCTGCTGCTCGCGGCAATCGTGCTCACAGTGGCCCTGCGCATGGCGATCGGCCTGACGTGGCGCCCCGACGAGATTTTTACGGTCCAGCTGCTGTGAAGCGGATCGTATTGCTTGTTGCGATCGGGGGGCTCCTAACAGGAGCGCGGGAGGATACGCCGGTGCTTGTCCCCGACGTGTCGCAGCGCGAAGTCGACATCCATTACAGCTTTACGGGCGCAGAGCTGCTGCTGTTCGGCGCGATCCTTTATCCTGGCGGCAAGGTACCCGACGGACGGACCGACGTCGCTGTCGTTCTGAAAGGTCCGCCACAATCGATCCTCGTGCGCGAAAAGCAAAAGCTTGCCGGAGTCGTCTGGGCGAACGCCGGTTCGACGCGGTTCCGCTCCGCGCCGGCCTTTTACGCCATCGCAGCATCACGACCACTGTCCCAGCTGATCGATGCCCGGACTGCGGCGATCTACGAACTTGGCCTTGGCAGCATTCATTTGTCACCAGCTGGCGGGGCCGATCCGGTCGATGCCGACCGGTTTGCGACTGGCTTCGTCGATCTCAGGGCGCGCAATGGCCTTTTCGCCACGCAACAAGGCGCCATTGAGATTACCAAGGGGGTCCTTTATCGTGTGAACCTGTCGATTCCGCCGCGCGTGCCCGATGGCCGCTATACCGCCGAAACCTTCCTGATCCGCGATGGCAAAGTCATTGCCGCTGCAACACGAACGATCTCCGTCCGCAAAAAGGGCTTTGAACGCCTGGTCGCCGGGTTCGCCCAGCAATGGCCAATTTCCTACGGCCTGTTTGCGGTCGTCCTTTCGATCGCGTTCGGCTGGGCAGCCGGCGCTTTGTTCCGTCGATTTTAGCGCCAATACGGTAAGCACACCGTTTTATTTACCATTCCTGGTTACGCGGACCGCTTGGACCCCAGAAGAGCGCGAGGCCTGATAGGCATGGATATGCAGTGGAGCGGTGAGACTGCCACGGATGCAGGCGGTAGTGGGCCCGTGCGGAGCGTGAGCGCCTTCACCAGTGATATCGGCGAAGTCACCGAGATTTCTGGATCGACATCGCAGGTTCGCTTCAACGCCGTCTGCCTGACGCGTCAGTCGACGTCCGACGACCCGAGCCTTGCCAACGCCGGGCAGGTCGGCAGCCAGATCAAGATCCGCATGGGTTCGACATGGCTGATCGCCAATGTTCGCTCGCTCAAAGTCGATCCAGCGCACGAAAATGCGGTTTTCGGGTTTATCGACTTTCTGGGAGAGGGTGACGAAGAAAGACTGACCGGCAAAATCTATAACTTCCGCCGCGGCATCACGCGTTATCCCACCCCAGGCAGCAAAATCTTCCCGGTGAGTGGGCAAGATATGCGCCAAATGTACGCTGCCGACGACCGCGCCTTTATCGAAATCGGCACGGTCTATCCCACCAAGGATATTCGCGGGGCGCTTTATATCGATGCGATGCTCGGAAAGCATTTCGCCCTTCTCGGATCGACCGGCACTGGCAAGTCGACCGCTGCGGCACTCATCCTCCACCGCATCTGCGAACTGGCCCCCCAAGGCCATATCGTCATGATTGATCCACACGGCGAATATTCGGCGGCGTTCAAAACCAACGGCGCGCTGTTCGACGTGACCAATCTGGCAATGCCCTACTGGCTCATGAACTTCGAAGAGCACTGTGAAGTATTCCTGACGACAAGTGGGTCCGAACGCCAGACAGATGGCGACATCCTCGCCAAATGCCTGCTCGCGGCCAAGGCCAAAAGTCGTGCGTCTGAAGGCATTTCGAAGCTCACGGTCGATTCGCCCATTCCCTATCTGCTGAGCGATCTGAGCAACAATATTAACGCCGAGATGGGCAAACTCGATAAAGCCGGCGACAATGCTCCCTACATGCGGTTGAAGACCAAGATCGATGAGATCAAGTCCGACCCGCGCTACAGCTTCATGTTCTCCGGCATGCTGGTTGCAGACACCATGGCAAACTTTCTGAGCCGTATTTTCCGTCTGCCCGGTGACGGCAAGCCCATCTCGATCATCGATGTGTCGGGCGTGCCGTCAGATATCACCTCGGTCGTGGTCGCGGTCCTCAGCCGGATGGTGTTCGACTATGCGATCTGGTCGCGCAACGAACCGCAGCGTCCCATTTTGCTCATCTGTGAAGAAGCGCACCGCTACGTCCCTGCCGAACGCGACGCTCACACCTCGAGCGTTGGGAAGATCCTTGGCCGTATTGCCAAAGAAGGCCGCAAATACGGCGTCTCGCTCGGTCTCATCACCCAACGACCGTCCGACTTGGCTGAAGGCGTGCTCTCGCAGTGCGGTACGATTCTCGCTATGCGCCTGAATAACGAACGCGACCAAGCCTTTGTCCGCGCCGCGATGCCCGAAGGTGCGCGGGGCTTCCTCGACACCATTCCGGCGCTGCGCAACCGCGAATGCATCATCTGCGGCGAAGGTGTAGCCATTCCGATGCGCGTCTCCTTCGACCCGCTCGACGATCACAAGCGCCCAGCCTCCTCCGATCCGCTGTTTTCCGAACTGTGGAAAGATTCGGGCGGAGAGGAAGAAATTGTTGCGCGTGTCATCAAGCGGTGGCGCGCGCAGGGCAAATGACATGGGCGCCGCGCGCGGGTTGTCCACTGCGGGGAACGCGGTAGTACAACAGGAAATGACTGCCGATCATCGTCCCGTTTCCGCGGTTTCGACCGGAGTTGGCGTCGCCGGCCTCGCTGGCCTCGCGATCTGGATGATCGCTGCGCGATTTTTCCACATGTACGGACCCTTTTCGGCGATCGTCGCAGTGCTGGCCTGTGGCATCCCAATGGCTGCATGGTCGCTGATCGTGGACCGCGTCCACTGCAATCCAACAACGGGAATGGACTGGGCACTACCGCCCAAGCGAGTTTCACAAACGATCGAGATCAGCCTCGCCAAGCTCGCCGGACTATGGGCGACCTGGGGCGTCATTGCCGTCATCTATGCAGTCGCCCGTTTTTACTGGGTCGGCAATTACAGTTTTGCGATGAAAACCTTCATCGTCGCGGCCCCTTTTCTTTTCGCTGG
>JAYVVA010000414.1:0-3786 GCA_043787435.1 Sphingomonadales bacterium
GGCTCGAGCGATCAATATTGTGCGGTTCTCTGCGCTGATACTGCGGGGGATGCGTCTGGTCGGCCGTTAGTCGAGCCGCGTCGCCACAAGATAATCCCAGCAGCAAGGGCGACGCTCCCGATCACTCGGAACCGCCGCCCAGGCGCTTATAAAAATTCGAAAGATATCAGGCAGTTGCTACGGCCTGGCGGCGGCGGCGACGCATCGCCACACCTGCCACACCAAAGCCGCCAATCATCATCATCCAGGTTGCCGGTTCGGGCGCTGCCGACACGGAGATCGCGTCGAGGAACATTCCAGCATTACCAGACGTCGGCGAGGTATTTGTGAAGTTCAGCGTGTCCGTTTTGCCATCTCCGATGAACGAACCGGTGTACGTCTTCCAGTCAAGATTATTTGTGGTTCCCGTATCGTGCGAAATCGTACCGCTCAAATTACCGACCGAAAAATTGGCTGAGAAAGAAGGACCGTCGGATGAGGAGCCGCCAAAAATATTGTGCGAATAGGAAAACGTGAGTGTGTAAACTTGATTCAGTACGGTGTTGAAAGTCTGCGAGATCGACCCGGCGCCACCCTCACCGATAAGGTCGAGGTACTGGTTGCCTTCCTTGGCAAGATTGCCGTTGGTGCTCCCGTAGTACCCATTGACGACATTTACATTGCCCGGACCGACTATCCAGGGATCGACGTTACCGTTGCCCGGAACGGTCGTGCAGCAAGTTTGGGTAATAACGGGACTTTCGAAACCGCCATTGACAATGATGTTTGTCGCACTGGCGGCGCTTGCCGTACCGAGCAGCGCAGCTGCAACCACAATCTTGCGAAACATAACAATCCCCTGAAAATGAGACTAACGTCGTTAACGTTGTGTCAAGAATATTGAAAACGAATGGCATTGGCGAGTCTTTTGTGCAGTGCCGCGTCCGTATTTGGGACAGCATCAACCTTTGGCAGAGCGCCGCCCAGCAGAGACCGTGCCGCCCCGGCTATACCGTCAAGGCTTCGACCAGCGCCCTGACCTTCTTCTGGCGCCATTGTGGCAGTGGCGCGATCAACCAATAACCGCGCGGATCGTCGAAGGTGGCTGGAGTTCCTGCAAGCAGCACAGGTACAATTGCGCTGCCAAGACCAGCATTTGCTGCGTCCACAGCCAAACCGGCGTCGGCAACTGTCAGCGCACCGCTCGGCGCGTCGGGCCCGTTGGGCCAGCCGATAACGTCGCCTGTACCCACTGTCGCGAAACCACGCGGACCGACTTCCACGCCTTCATGTTGGCCCGCACTGCTGTCAAAGTATATTGCGAGGTCGAGATTGGCTTCAGTGAAGTCAAGACCACCGTCGCTGGCGACCAGCGCGAACCGCAAATCGGAGTCGGTCGCGCGGTAGGCTTCCAGCCGCGGCAAGAGCCATTTGGCAGTCAGGTCGCGCGGTGCGGCGATCGTCAGCGCTTTCGACGATTGCCCAGCCTGCATTGCGCGGACCGATTCCTCAAAGCTCAAGAATCCGCGGCGCAGCTCGATGAGACCCGCTTCGCCTTCCGGAGTCAGCTCCAATCCCTTTGGCGTGCGGCGAAATAATACCGTGCCGAGCGTGTCCTCCAGCGCGCGAATTTGTTGTCCAACCGCCGCAGGTGTCACCGCGAGTTCATCTGCGGCGCGCGTGAACGACAGATGCCGCGCCGCCGCATCGAGCACGCGCAGACCATTCAACGGCAGGTGGGTCCGCTTCAAACCTCTACCCCTGAGTCATGACGGGCGCGGTGAGCGCAAATTTGGGAATGGCGGCCGGAAACGACGCCCCGTCTTCTCCAACCATATCATACGTACCTTGCATCCAGCCGGTCGGCGTCGTGAGCGGGCAACCCGATACATAGTCATACGACGCCCCGGGGGCGATCACGGGCTGTTCGCCGACGACGCCCTCCCCTTCAACTCGGTGCCGCGCGCCACGACCGTCGGCAATCGTCCAGCTGCGCGTCATCAGCTGGACCGCCATCGGCCCGTCGTTCTCGATTCGGATATGATACGCCCAGAACCAGCGGCTCTTTGCCGGCTCCGACTGTTCGGGCAAGAAGCTGACCGAAACGCGAACTGTCACGCCGCGCGTCGTCTCGGCGTACGGGAACAGCGCCTTCACAGGCCCAGTTTCTTCAAGGCGCGGTCCAGATCTTCGATCACGTCGAGCGGGTCTTCGAGACCGATGTTGATCCGAATCATTCCTTCGACCACGCCCATTTGCGCGCGCGCGTCGGGTCCAACGCTGTGGTGAGTCGTGGAGGCAGGGTGAGTCATCAACGACCGTGAATCGCCGATATTGTTCGAAATGTCGACCAGTTCGAGCGCATTGAGCAAGTCCATTGCCTGGCGTCGCCCCCCTTCGAGCACGAACGAGAAGATGGGGCCACACGCCTTCATCTGCGCCATCGCCAAATTGTGTTGTGGGTGGCTCGGCAAGCCCGGGTGTAGCATCACTGGCACGCGACTTTCGAGGAATTTGCCGACCTCCAGCGCATTTTCAGACTGGCGCATTGCGCGCAGTTCGAGCGTTTCCAGCCCCTTTAAAACGACCCACGCGTTGAACGGCGACAGATTCGGGCCTGTGTTCCGTTGAAACGGCAGCAACTTCTCGGTGATGAATTCGTTCGAGCCCGCGACGGCCCCGGCAAGGACGCGACCCTGACCGTCCATCATCTTGGTGGCCGAATAAGCAACGACATCGGCGCCGAAATCGAGCGGGCGCTGGAGCACGGAGGTCGCAAACGCATTATCAACGATCGAGGTGATGCCATGCGCTTTTGCCAACCCGCACACAAACGCCATGTCGACGATATCCATCGTCGGGTTCGCGGGCGTTTCAAAGAAAAAGACCTTTGTGTTCGGCTGGATCGCCGCCTCCCAGGCCGTGTTGTCGCGGCTGTCGATTGTCGTGGTCGTGATACCCCATTTGGGCAGCAAGCTGTCGGTCAACCACCGACACGAACCGAATGCCGCGCGAGCCGCCACGACATGATCGCCGGTCTCGAGCTGGCACAGCAGCGCCGTGGTCATCGCTGCCATGCCAGTCGCCTGACACCGCGCCGCCTGCGCACCCTCCATCAAGGCAATCCGCTGTTCGAGCATTTCGACCGTCGGGTTCTGCAAGCGCGAATAGGTTGGACCTTCGGCCTCACCTGCAAATCGTGCCGCTACGGTTTCGGCGTTATCGTAGCTAAATCCTGACGACAGGATCAATGCTTCTGATGTTTCGCCCCATTCAGAACGAGCAGTGCCGCCACGCACAGCCTGAGTCGCGGGGCGCCAATGGCGGGTGATACTGCGGTCCTGACCGGTGTTACGCTTCATGGCAGCCGCTTTGCCTCTACGACAACGCCCGTGCAAGCCGCACAACGAGACGCTCGCGCGCATCAAGCGGACGAGCGCGGCGTTCAGTCAGCACATCCTGCGCCAATCGACGTCCGTTGGCTGCCAACGCTACAAACGTTTCGTCCACCTTTTCTTCGGACGAACCGTACCCCAGTTCGGCGAGCACAACCCTCTCGTAGCCAATCAGCGCCGCCACCCAGGCGCGAGCCGAAGACGCCGATTCAATGGCCGTCAGCATGCCGTCGAGTGCGGAATAGATGCGTGGATAGGGCTGAGCCTCTGGCAGTGAAGCCGCCGCAAGCGCTGTTGTCCATTCGATTGCAGCTGCGGCTAATGGCTCGCCGAGCAGCGTAGTCCGGGCTTGGAGGGGTTCTACAATCAGCGCCGGCAATTGCGTTTCGACCCGCGCACGAAGATCCGCTTT
>JAYVVA010000415.1:0-2385 GCA_043787435.1 Sphingomonadales bacterium
GCCTAATTCATCCGGGCAATGGCGTTGTCAACCAAGGCCTTGTCGGTAGCCGCGGTATGCGTGGACGCAATGACGTGTGCGGCCACTGCAGTCGCCGCGTTGGCGGCGCTAGTGCGGACATCCGACAGCGCCTGACGCTCCGCTGCCTCGATCTTTTGGGCTGCCATTTTGGCGCGACGCGTCGCCAGTTCGACAGCATGCGTCTTGGCTTCGTTCAACAATATCTTAGCCTCGGCTTCGGCGTGAGCGACAATTGCTGCGGCATCGCCGGCGCCCGCCTCAAATCGGATCTTGGCCTCGGCGAGCAGCGCCTCGGCTTCACCCCGAATTGCCCGCGCTTCATCGAGCGTGCGCCGGGTTTCGGCGATGCGTGCATCAAGAGCTTCAGCGATTTTACGCGGCGCCTTAGCAACGAAGATCGCTAATAGGATGAAGATCGACAGACCGACATAAACCCAAAACTCGGGACTTGACGGACTGTAGGGCGAAGGCTCGATATGCTCGGTGCCGATTGACACCAGTGTGGTTGCTTTCATTTCAGCCATTTCTCAACCCGCAAGTACGGCTCTAGCCGCGTCCGCAACAACGGCCTGCGCCGGACGAAGACCGGTGAGGCGTTCGACAATGTGAGCACCGGCATCCGCCGCTATACCTTCAATTTGGTTCAATGCTTCGATCCGCGCCGACGACAGCGAAGCTTCCGCAGATGCGGCCCGCTCGGCGATAACCACGTTGCTCTTGGCGACGGCTGCTTCAATATTTGACGCTGCCTCCGCTTTTGCACCAGCAACAGCGTCTCTCGCCACCTTGTGCGCAGCATCAATGCCCGCCGCATAATCAGCGGTCATCCTATCGGCCTGCAACTTCACAGCCTCCGCAATCGCCAAATCGTCCGAAATCTGGTCCTCGCGCTGCGCTATCGTCCTCCCGATCTTCGGCAGCGTTGCGCGCACGATCCCGAAATACAGGATCGCAAAGAACAATGCCAACCATGCAAGCTGGGGAATAAAATTGTTGAGGTGGAACTGTGGCACCCGCTATTCGCTCAGCTAAACGCGAGCGCCAGCGCGACGACAGCCGCAATCAGGCCGAGCGCTTCGGTAACGGCAAAACCAAAGATCAGGCGTCCACCCATCTTGGCGTCAGCTTCTGGGTTACGCAGCGCGCCATTAAGGTATTGTCCGAAGATCGAACCCACACCGATGGCGGCGAGACCCGCACCGATCGCTGCCAAGCCTGCACCGATAACCCTTGCCGAACCAATGTCCATTTTGACTTCCTTCTTGTGTGTTTAGTGGAGATTGATCGCGTCGTTCAAATAGATCGACGCGAGGAGAGCGAAGACATAAGCCTGGACGACCGCGATCAACACCTCGAGCGCAGACAGCGCGACGTTGACAGCGAGCGGCAGGATGCCGAAAACATAGGGAAGGGCGCCGAACGAGCCGAGCGCCACAACGAAAGTACCGAAAACTTTCAACAATACGTGCCCCGCCGTCATGTTGGCGAACAAGCGGATTGCCAAGGTGAAAGGGCGACTGAGAAAGCTCAGGAACTCGATACACGCAACGAAAACCGCCAGCGGAAAAAACGTACCCTTCGGCCAGAACAGGCTGAAAAAGTGGAAGCCGTGTCTGGCGAACCCGACGATGCAAACGAGGATAAATACCAGCACCGCCAGACCAAGAGTCACCGCAATGTGACTCGTGGGCGTAAACGCACCGATCCAAGGAATGAGACCCAGCAAGTTGCACGCGAGGACAAAAATGAAGACCGAAAAAATGAGAGGCACAAAACGCCTGCCTTCGGGGCCAACATTTTCGTCGAGCATTTTTCGAACGAAATCATAGAGGTATTCAACTGCAGCCTGGGCCCGATCGGGTACCAGCTGCGGCCGTAGCGTCCCGATGAACAAAAATGCTGCCACGGCTACAAGTGCGACCAGCATCCAAAGTGATGAATTGGTAAACGACACGTCGTACCCCAATACGTCGATCGGACGTATCTTGACGATTTCGAACTGTTCCATCGGGTTGGCCATTGAATTTCAGCTCTCCGAATCGTCGTCGAATTGCTTCGACGTTTGAAGGGCGCGCCGCGTCCCGGCAGCAAAACCAAGCAGCAGTAATACGATCATCGCCCAAGGCTTGGTCCCCAAACCGGCGTAGCTGTCGATCAGCCAACCGATGAGTGCAGAAACAAGTACTGCACCAACAAACTCGATGCCGACAGCCCAGCCACGCCCTTCGGCCTGCACATCCACCGTCGATGGGCGTGCGCTAGCGGCCTTCGCCGCAGCAATGCGCGCACCAAGCGCGTCTTCTTTGGATATGCGGTCGTCGGCCAAAAATCGCCCTGCGTTGAAAGAGAAGCCCCACAAAGCGC
>JAYVVA010000416.1:0-3304 GCA_043787435.1 Sphingomonadales bacterium
ACGCATGATGGATCGAACACGACGTCCATCATGAAGCGCCCACGGTCGCGCGCCGTGGAAATGCAGGGTGGAATGTCGGTGGGCATTGGCTTCATGTTCACGCGATAGGAATCGAAGTGGTAGACGGCCCACTCACTCGATGGCGAGAAATTGGCCTCGACATAACCTGGCGTTTCGTCGGCGCGCATGAACATCTCGAAACAAGTGGTGCGCCAGAGGCCGTCGCGACGCCGTGATGGCACGCGCGTGGCAAGGCGGATTCGGTCGAGCGTACCGATCACATGGTAGCGCAGATGCAACATGCGCTCCGGGCATCGGTATGCTTCGACCATGATGGATTCAACTGCTGACTGCCTGGATTGCGGGTGCGGTCGCAGGGCGCGGGGCGCGGCCGCCAGCGACTGGCCAACACTCATGCAAGGGCCTCGAGACGAACGAGCAACATGCCCTCGCTGGCCTGCCCATTCACCTCGACGTTCAGTTCAGCGACGGTTCCATCGAAGGGTGCGGTCAGCGCGTGCTCCATTTTCATGGCCTCGAGCGTCACGAGTTTTTGCCCCTTGGTCACAGTGTCGCCTGCTGCCACGTCGACGGCGATAATTCGGCCTGGCATGGGGGACACCACGAGGCCATCACCTGCTGTCCCTGCCGCCGAGGCGCGGGTCTGATCGAGCACGTAAAGGCGGGCAAAGCCATCGGCAAAAGCTAACGCCTGAGACGCTGGTTCGGCTTTGTCCACTGCATCGACCGTGACGACATAGAGTGTGCCCGCATCATCGCGCAGCCGCACATCGACGCGCGGGCCAGCGTTGACTCGGAAGCCCAGCGCCGCGCTGAACGGCCCATTGCCCGGACGCGCCGCGAGCTGCGCGGCCGCTGCTTCAAGTTCTCGCGGCTCGGGGGCGGGGTGTGTCACGAGCAGGTCAACTTCGCGCGCGATGAGCCCCGTATCGACGTCGCCGCTGCCAAATTCGTTTAGGCCGAGCAGGCGGCCGAGGAATCCTGCATTGGTCTTGACCGGCCAGACTTCGACCGCGTTGATACCATCGCGCAAGCAAGCGACAGCTTGGGCACGCGTATCGCCGTGCGCAATCAGCTTGGCGATCATCGGGTCGTAAAAGGGCGAGACTTCGTCACCCTGGTCGACACCTGTATCGATTCGCAGAGTGTTGGGGAATCCGAGGTGCTCGAGGCGCCCGATCGACGGCAAAAAGCCGCTCGCTGGGTTTTCCGCATAGAGCCGCGCTTCGATCGCCCAACCCTCGATCGCGAGCTCGTCCTGCCGCTTGGGAAGCGCCTCGCCGTTCGCCACGCGCAACTGCCATTCGACGAGGTCGACCCCGGTAATCGCCTCGGTGACGGGGTGTTCGACTTGCAGCCGGGTGTTCATTTCCATGAACCAGATGCGATCGGCGCGCAGACCTTCTGACGCGTCGGCAATAAACTCGATGGTGCCCGCGCCGACATAGTCGACCGCCTTGGCCGCCTTTACGGCAGTCAAGCACAGCTGTTCGCGAGTTGCTCCGTCCATGCCAGGGGCAGGGGCTTCTTCGATCACCTTCTGGTGGCGGCGTTGCAGGCTGCAATCGCGTTCGAACAGATGGACGATCTGGCCGAACGTGTCGCCAAATACCTGGACCTCGATATGGCGTGGGCGTTCGATGTATTTTTCGATGAGGACATGCGCATTGCCAAACGACGATGTCGCCTCGCGCTGGCATGAAGCAAGCGCATCGATAAAGTCTACTGGAGTCTCGACTTTACGCATGCCCTTGCCGCCGCCGCCCGCGACGGCCTTGATGAGGACAGGGTAGCCAATCTCGGCAGCGCGCGTCGCGAGGAAGCCGGGTTCCTGGTTCTCGCCCATATACCCTGGTGTTACAGGCACGCCCGCCGCTGCCATCAGTTTCTTGGCGGCATCCTTGAGACCCATCGCGGTGATGCTGGCGGGACGAGGCCCAACCCAGACCAGCCCTGCGTCAATCACGGCCTGCGCAAACGCTGCATTCTCGGACAGGAAACCATAACCAGGGTGGATCGCCTGTGCGCCAGTGGCCTTGGCCGCAGCGATGATCTTGTCGCCGACCAGATAGCTTTCACGCACTGGCGATGGGCCGATATGCACGGCTGCGTCGGCCTGCCGCACATGAAGCGCCCTAGCGTCGGCGTCTGAATAGATCGCGACCGTGCGAATGCCCATCGCGCGCGCGCTACGGATGATCCGGCACGCGATCTCGCCACGGTTTGCGATGAGAAGCGATTTGATCATCTTAGTCTGCACAATCGGTGAGGCGCGACGAAAAGCTCAGATTCATAATTTTCCAGATGCCATTTTCGCGAATGAGATCGAAATGATCGAAGCCGCAGTTGGTCACCCTGCCCGTTTTTCGGACGGCATAGCGTGCCCAAACCATCGCCACGTTGCCGTCGATCTCGATTGCAGGGTCGGCGATGCGCTCTTCAAATGTCGTGTCGGGCGTGAGGCGTTTTGCAAACTGAGCCCAGGTTTCAGATCGCATGTCGCTGACCCCTATTGCCCGGACACCGGTCGCCGTTAGGCGTCCCTCGGCGTAGACATGGGTAAGCAATGCCGGGGCGTCGCCAGCGGCAATGACCGCGAAAACGGCATTGATCGGACCCATGACGGCAGTCGTATCGGCCTCCTCCATGACTAAGGGGTGGGCCGGCGGCAGCTTTTGGGCAGTTGCCGCGGCTGAAGCGAGTACTGCCACGGGGACGAGCCAGAATTTTTTCACATCCGGAACAGCCCGAAGCGGGGTGCCTCCTCTACGGCGGCATTGAGTGTCACGGCGAACGCCAGGCCGAGCACATCGCGCGTCTGGGCCGGATCAATGATCCCGTCGTCCCACAGTCTCGCGGTGGCGTGGTACGGGTTGCCTTCGTCTTCGTATTTCTGCCGGATCGGGGCTTTGAAGGCCTCTGCTTCATCGGGCGTCCAGCTCCCCGCGTCGCGGTGAACCGTTGCAAGGACAGCAGCCGCCTGCTCGCCGCCCATCACGCTGATCCTCGCATTTGGCCAGCTGAACAGGAACCGTGGCCCGTAAGCTCGACCGCACATTCCGTAGTTGCCGGCACCAAAGCTGCCCCCAATCAGGACGGTAATTTTGGGCACGCTCGCGGTTGCTACGGCCGTCACCAGTTTGGCGCCATGCTTGGCGATTCCTTCAGCCTCATATTTGCCGCCAACCATGAATCCCGAGATGTTCTGGAGGAACAACAACGGTATCCGGCGCTGGCAGGCAAGCTCGATGAAATGAGCGCCTTTTTGTGCGCTCTCGCTAAA
>JAYVVA010000417.1:0-4023 GCA_043787435.1 Sphingomonadales bacterium
CGTGCCGAGGCGCAGGTCAGCGCGCGCTACGAATACCGCCACGCATGGAGCAAGACTTCAGGTGATTCGAACGTGATCTCTGGGCTCGGCCGCGCGCGATACGATATCGTGCCGAATCTGCTTACAGTCGAGGGGGGCGCTCTGGGGACGCGGACCCGCACCGATATTCGCGGTGCGGCCCCGATCGTGGGCTTGGGTGATCCATCGAATACCAGCCAACTTTATTCTTCCTATGTCGGGTCGACCCTCACGCACCAGGCCGGGTTGCTTGATCTCGGTGCATCCTACGACGTGGGATATACAAAAATTGGGAGCAGAACGCCTGGTCTGCTGCCGGTCGGCGCCCCAGCGCTTGGCGGATTCGATTCGTCGGTAAGCCAGGTGGCAGGCGCGAGTGTGGGGATGAAAAGCGGTGCGCTGCCGTTCGGCTGGAACGTGTCGCTCGGTTACAACCGCGACGATGCGAGCATCCTCGACGAACGCTACGAAGGCACATTCGCTCGCGCCGACATCGTTGTGCCCGTCACGCCGACAGTCGCATTGACCGGTGGCGCGGGGTACGAAAAAATTCAGTCCAGCCAGCGAGACGCATTGCTCGACGCAAGTGGCACGCCGGTGCTCGACGCGAACGGCCGGTATGTGACCGATCCCGCTTCACCGCGCCGGCTGTCCTATGATCAGTCCGGGTTTATCTGGGATGTGGGTGTCCTGTGGCGGCCAAGTCGCCGCACGTCGTTGGAGGCCAAGGTGGGGCGGCGCTATGACGATATGACCTATATTGGCGATTTCAGCTGGCAGATGAATCGCAACCAGGCGTTTCAGATCGGTGCCTATGATGGCATCACGACGTTCGGCCAGCAGGTCGGCGGCGCGCTGCGGAGCATTCCGACGCAATTTGTCGTCTCGCGCGATCCATTCAGCAATCAGTTCGGCGGCTGCGTTTTTGCAAGTGGCACCAATGGGGCAGGGTCTTGTTTCTCGCCCGCGCTCCAGTCGATCGCGCAGGGCACGTATCGCAGTCGCGGTTTCGGTGGCGTGTGGCGATATTCGCGCAATGGCACCACCCTCGGGTTCGCGATCGGTTACGCGCAACGTCGCTTTTTTGCACCGCCGGTCGGCGGATTTTCGATCAATGGGCAAACGGACTCAAGCGTCTATGTTCAGGCCAATATCGGACACCGGATCGACGAGGTTTCGGGAGTCGACACGTCGGCCTATCTCAACTTGTATCGAAGCGGTGTAAACGGAGCTCCCCGCGTTCTGGGAGTCGGCGGCACCGCGAGCTACTATCGCAATTTCGGCCCGCGTCTGACGGGGACAGCGTCGGTTGGTCTCTACTCGTCCGAAATTGACGGGGTCGAAACGTCGATGACGGGCGCTGCTCAGTTCGGCGCGCGATACACATTCTAGGAAGAGCAGCATGAGTTACACCGACCATTATCGCCTGACTTCAGAGCCGTTTGCGCTGACGCCAGACCCGCGTTTCTGGTTCGAAAGCGCTACGCATAAAAAAGCGATGTCGTACCTAGGCTATGGACTTCAGCTGGCTGAAGGATTCGTCGTCATCACTGGCGAAATTGGCGCCGGCAAAACGACACTAGTCGGCTTGCTCATTGAACGCCTCGATCCGGCGCGTTTCTCGCTCGTCAAGCTCGTCTCAACGCAAGTCGAAGGTGACGATGTGCTGCGCCTTGCCGCACAGGGCTTCGACCTGCCGACAGAAGGCGTCGCCAAGGCGCAATTGCTCGATCGGATTGAACGATATCTGATCGATCGAGCACGCGAAGGCCGCAAGACATTGCTGATCGTCGATGAAGCGCAAAATCTGTCGATCTCCGCGCTCGAGGAGTTGCGGATGCTATCGAACTTCCAATCGAGCGGACGGGCCTTGCTCCAGATCGTGTTGCTGGGGCAACCTGAATTCCGTGAGCGCCTCGCGTCGTCCGCATTCGAACAATTGCGCCAACGCGTGATTGCGACGGATCATATTGATGCCATGGGTGCAGACGAAGTGCGACCGTATCTCGAACATCGTTTGAGCGTCGCAGGCTGGACTGGCCATCCGAAGATCGACGAACGGGCAGCGCAGGCGCTGTACACGGCGTCGGGCGGCATTCCGCGTCGGATCAATCAGCTTATGACGCGAACATTGCTTTTGGGCGCCGTCGATTCAACTGACGTGGTCGATGAGCTGCTGGTCGCCAAAGTTGTCGACGATTTTGGCAGAGATCAGAAAGCTGTGGCGGCCGTCGCGGCACCCGTCGTCTCTTGTGTGGACTCCACTGAAGCGCCGGTTACAGCCGAGGCTGATCCGGTTTTGACCGACGAAACACGTTTGAGTGATTACGATGTGCGGATCACGCTGCTCGAGAACCAGATCGAAGCGCAGGAAGCGGCCTTGCGCCGTGTGCTGACGTTGATGATTGACTGGGTCGAGCGCGACGAAGTCCAGGCTAAAGACTTCGCCCGCGCACGCCCCGCCTAGCCGCGCTAAAGGGGCCGATATGCTCAATGCACTCTCAGTGGATGTCGAGGATTGGTACATGGTCGGCGCGTTTGAGCGATCGATCAAGCGCACCGACTGGCCGGCGAAGGAAGTGCGCGTCGAACGCAATACCGATGCCGTGCTCGCCCTGTTTGCTGAGCGCGGTGTCAAGGCGACCTTTTTCACACTCGGGTGCGTTGCAGCAGCGCATCCTGCATTGATGCGACGGATCGTCGAGTCGGGGCATGAGGTAGCCAGCCACGGGTGGGACCACATCCGCGTCTTTGCGATGACCCCAAATGCGTTCCGGGCAGATACCGAGCGGGCGCGCAAGACGCTCGAGGATGCATCGGGGGTGGAGGTCACCGGCTACCGCGCGCCCAGCTTCTCGATCGACATACGCACGCCTTGGGCCCACGAAATCCTGGCCGAGCTCGGATATGCCTATTCGTCGAGCGTCGCCCCCCTCAAACACGATCACTACGGCTGGCCAGACGCCCCGCGTGCAGCTTTTAAACCAGTGCCGGGCAGCGAGCTGATCGAGATCCCGGTCGGTGTTGTCGACCTGGCGGGGAAGACCTTCGGCGCGGGTGGCGGTTTTTTTCGTCTTTTTCCCTATAGGCTCTCGCGTCACGCCGTCGCGAGGATCAACGCGACACGGCGGCCGGCGACATTCTATTTTCATCCGTGGGATATGGACCCGGGCCAGCCATACGTCGTCGAAGCCTCAATCAAATCGAAGTTGCGTCATTACACCAATCTCTCGGCGATGGAGGGAAAACTGCGGCGACTGACCAGCGATTTCGAATGGGGCCGCTACGACGCGGTGGTGGAGCGTGCGCGCTCTGACATGGCCTGATGCTGATCCGTCTCGCCACCGCCGAGGACGATGCGGCGATCGCCGCTTATGTTACGGCACATTCCAGCGCCACAGCATTCCACCGCATAGAGTGGGGTCGTGCAGTCGCACAGGGGTGTCGACAAAGGGCACACGTTCTCGTCGCGGGAAACATGCAGGGAATCCTTTCGCTTACCGAGCTTCACTCGCCACTTTTCGGACGAGCACTCGCCTCCAGCGGATTTGCGGTCGGGGGGGGCATCCTTTGCGATGACGCTGCAACCGGCGAGGCGCTTGCTGCCGAGGCCGTTGCGCTTGCCGCGCGGCTGTCGTGTCAGAATGTGGAGCTGCGCGGTGGTTATCTGCCCAAATACTGGACCCGGGATGAGACGACATACCTCGGCTTTGTTCGCGATCTCGCCGATGGTGACGAAGCCGAACTCCGCCTGATTCCGCGCAAGCAGCGCGCAGAGGTCCGCCGCGCACTCGGATTCGACCTGACGACTGATATTGGGGACCGCGACGCCCATTATCATGTCTACGCAACCAGCGTCCGCAATCTCGGCACGCCGGTATTCCCACGCCCGCTGTTTGATGCGGTGCTTGAGTCGTTTGGCGGCGACGCTGACGTCTTGACCGTGCGCAGAGACGGCGAGCCCCTCGCGAGCGTGCTGTCGCTCTACCACCGGGGGGCCGTCCT
>JAYVVA010000418.1:0-4529 GCA_043787435.1 Sphingomonadales bacterium
CTTCACGCACACGAGTATCGGACATATGTCGTGCCCAGCTCTTCGGACATATAGATCCGCTCTCGACAGGCAGGGTTTGCGTCGCTCGATTTTCGTCAATTTCTTGACAGTAAACTTTCGTCCATTGTTGTCGTTAACAAGCGGTTTTGCAGCCAGTTAACCGTTAATTACCCATTTTTTGCGATGAAAGGCCCCGAATTGGTGGGGTTCTTAAGTGGCTGGTGACGGATTTCTGACGGTCGAGACTCGTGTCGGGCGCTTCGTGACGCTGGCAATTGCCGGCATTGCGGCCGGCATGGCGAGCCCTGTTCTGGCCGTGGGCACAATTGCCGGGACCACGATCAGCAACACCGCCACCGCGACCTATACCGACGCAACGGGCAAACCCGTGACGGTACCGTCAAACGCGGTGAATCTGCGAGTCGACGAAGTTTTGAACGTGATGATCGCAACGGCCGAGTCGGGTGACGTGCCCGCACTTCCGGGCGCGACCAATCAGGTCGTCAAATATAAGGTGACGAACACGGGCAACGGGTCCGAAGCGTTCGTGCTCGCCCCGATCACGGCAATCGGCGGTGACGCTTTTGATCCAGCCGCAACTTCGATCGTGCTCGATACCAACGGTAACGGCGTCTACGACCCTGGAGTCGACACGGTTTACATAGCGGGCAGCAACAACCCTGTTCTCGCGCCCGACGCGTCAGTTTTGGTTTTCGTTCTGTCGACAATTCCGGCAGGTGCAACTGACGGGCAGCGCGGTCAGATCGACCTGACCGCGACCGCGGCCAAGGGCAGCGGTCGTGCGGGCACCGTTTTTGCCGGACAGGGCCCAGGTGGCGGCGATGCTGTTGTTGGCACGACGACCGGAGCCGGCCGCGACAAGAATTTTTACGTCATCAGCGCGGCGACCGTGGCGCTCGCAAAGAGCGCGAGCGTGCTCGACCCATTCGGCGGGCCGAAGTCGCTGCCGGGCTCGATCATCACGTACACGCTTGTTGCGACCGTGAGCGGAACAGGGACGCTTGCCAATCTGGCCGTCGGCGACCCGATCCCGGCTGCAACCACCTACGTCCCCGCCAGCATTACGGCGCAGGGCACCGCGATCACCGACGCCACTGACGCCGATACCGGTGAATTTGCCGCCAACCGTGTGACAGTCCGCTTTGGCTCCGTCGCCGGCGGTCAGACCCGCACGGTTTCCTTCAAAGTAAAGATCAACTGAGGAATTTTGCCGTGATCCGCGCTCTCATCGCTTTTACCCTGATTAACTCGCCCGTCGCTGCGCTTGCCGCGAGCAATGTTGAAGTCGTCAGCGAAATGTTTGTCGAAAGGGCCGTCGCCCAGTCGGCCTCTCAGCCCAAAATTGTGTTGGTCAAGCAAAAGTCGGGGCCTCCGGGTACGAAACTCGTTTTCACGCACAGCTATCGAAATGGCGGGAACGCGCCTGCCGCGAATTTCGCGATGACCAATCCGATACCGTCGGGGGTCGATTACCTCGGCAGCGACGATGCGATCGCGACAGTCTCGGTCGATGGAGGCAAGACTTTCGGACCGCTGGCACACGCCAATGTTCGCGCCACGGACGGCGCGTTGCGCCCTGCGCGGCCCGAGGACGTGACGCACGTCCGATGGGCATTGAAGGCGCCAATCCCCGTTGGAGGAGCCGGCAAGTTCAGTTTTCGAGGCAAAGTTAAATAATTGATTTCCCCGCTTTTTTGATGCCGGCGGATGGGGATGGCATCGAACAGTTCGACCATGAAATGGACCAGATGATGAGGATGATTCAACTGCTGGCTTCAGCCAGCGCGATCGCGATGGCGGCGGGGGGTGCTGCGCCGGCGTTTGCTACGGGAACGACGGCGGGGTCGTCGATCAACAACACCGCAACGGTGAATTATTCGGTGGGAGGTGTCGCTCAGGCGCCCGTCACGTCGAATACAGCGACGTTTGTTGTCGATCGCAAGATCAGCATGACGATGTCGCAGCCCGGCAATTCGACAACCAGCGTTGTGCCGGGATCGAGTAATCAGGTGACGACGTTCCTGCTGACCAACACGTCGAACGCCACGCTCGATTTCGGGCTGGCTCTGGCGCAGCAGGCTGGCGGTGCGGCCGTCCACGGCGGCACGGACAGTTTCGACATCACGGCACCAACATTTTGGGTGAACACCGGGGGCAGCGTCGGCAGTGCCACCTATGATCCGGCCAATTCTGTGCAGGTTACCTATATCGACGAGCTTGTCGCCGACGCATCGAAGTATATCTTCGTGCTGGCGAACATCCCGGCGGGTCGTACCAATGGTGATGTTGCCGGCTTCGCGTTGACAGCGCAGGCGCGTGACGGCGGTGCGGCCGGTACGCAGGGGACGATTTCGACCGAAACCGTCGGCGCCAACACGGCAGGTGTGGATACGGTGTTTGCCGATGCGGCTGGCGCTACCGATGCTGCGCGCGATGGCCAGATCTCTGCCCGCGATGATTACACCGTCGCGGCGCCGGTGCTTACGGTGGTTAAGACGAGCAAAATCATCTCGGATCCGCTGAACGGAACCACAAATCCGAAGATGATCCCCGGTGCCTCGGTTGAATACTGCATCCAGGTCGCAAATGGCGCCGGAGGTGCAACTGCAACCAGCCCGTCGATCACCGACGTGGTGCCGGCGCAAACTGCCTATGACGCGACGTTTGGGATCAAGATCAACGGTACCGTCACGGGCGGCGTCTGCAACGCCGACGGGGCGGTCGGGGGCACATACACGGCCGGCACGACCACCGTTGCGGGGACGCTGAATAATCTGACGGGCGGTGCTTCGGGCACCCTCTACTTCCGCGTGACGATCAACTGATGCCCACATCTTGCCCCGTTCGTTGGGGAGCGACCCGCTTCCCGACGTCGGTGCGAAGATGAGATCGCTGCGCTTGGCTTAGGCGCAAGGACTTGGCGGGGACCAGACGATGAAAATCACGAACTTGCTGGGAGCAGCCAGCCCGGCCGCAGTGACGGCGCCTGGCGTGCGCCCACCGTTACAAAAGGAGCGACCGCCGGGCGATCAGTCACCGATGCGGACCCGGTCAGCGACGGGAGCGGCGGTGCCGGCATGCCACGAACGGCAACGGTGGCAGGGGCGTTCGCCAACGTCGCCGCAGCTGCGACGCCGGGCACTCCCGTTCTGGGCAACAATCAACTGAGGGGATCGAACGGGCACCGTCCTGCACGCGGGATAGCGCCTGACCTGAAAAACGACATGCGTTTTGCCGTGAACCATCTGAAGGCCGTCAGAGCGGCACTTGCTGCACTGGCAGCCGTCGTGAGCGCAGCGCCTGGGCACGCCCAGATGATCAGCAATACGGCAACGGTCGAATGGCAGGTCGGGGCCACGACAATGGTGCGCCCTTCGAATCGCGTCGACATTGCCGTCGCCCCGTCGACGACACCCAACTTAACGCTTTCGACATTCCAATTTAGCGGCGATGCCAACGCCGAACGCCTGACAGTTCACGCGACTATCTGTCGGGGAACGGCAGGTGACGTCCCGACCATGCTCGACGGGGCGTTTGCCGGAACGTCGCTCACCCCGGCCTCGGTTCAACGTACCACATTGGTTCGCGCCGGGGAGCCTCTGATTCTGGGCATAAATTCGAGCGCGGATAATCGTGATCCTTTGGCGGTCGATACGATGACTGTCGTCGTCTCGACGCCGTCCGGCGACGCCGAAACGTTGATTCTAAGCGAAACAGGACCGAACACCGGCTATTTCGTGGGCTTCATCAAGACCGCGGCGATTCCCCCGCAACCAGTGCAGGGTGATTGCCAACTCTCGCTGAACCCAGGCGACAAATTAACGCTTTCAACGTCGCGCGAGAATGGATCTCTCGTCGCTACTTCGCCCGTCCAGGTTCTCATCGATCCTTTCGGCGTCGCCTTCGACAGTGGCGATGGCATGCCAGTTCAAGGCGTTCGCATTACATTGGTCGATGCCGACACCGGCCAGCCCGCAATCGCCTATGGCGACGATGCTGTCTCGCGCTTTCCCTCAACCCTGGTGACCGGATCCACCACCAGTGACGCCGGCGGTCAGACATATCGCTTTCCGGTCGGAGAATATCGGTTTCCCTTCGTACGACCGGGCAGATATCGGCTCCTGTTTGAGCCGCAGACACCTTACACAGCGCCTTCACTCTCGACGCCGGCCCAACTTGCCTCGCTGAGTCGGCCCGATGGCGCACCGTTTTCGCTCAACCCAGGCTCCTACGGCGCCATATTCTTTCTCCGCGATCCTCAGTCGGTGCGGATCGACGTGCCGCTCGATCGGCCTGGCGCCGCACTGAATGTCGTGAAAACCGCGTCGCAGGCAGTGGCGATGCCGGGTGACGGGGTGCAGTACAAGATCGTTGTGACCAACGGCGACACGACACGCGCAACGGGCAGAATTACCGTAACCGATCATCTGCCCGACGCGATGCGGCTTTCACCGAATTCGGTAAGATATGACGGTAATAAAACATCCTATACGGTTACAAGTGATGGC
>JAYVVA010000419.1:0-1621 GCA_043787435.1 Sphingomonadales bacterium
TCGATGTGCCTGCCGAATTTTCGGCTGCCGAAATCGTCGAGGCGTGCCAGGACGAAAATTTCGATCGTGAAGCCCTGCTCGAATTGGGCCAGCTGCTCACCGAGTGGGGCAAGACGGGAGAGAAGCGCGCTGGCACGATTTCGGATTGGTTCCACGGCGATCCACAAACGCGCGCTGCCGAACTCGAGGGGCTCCACTGCGTTTGGAGCAAGGCTGATGGCGATCCGCGCAGCGGCAAGGGCCAAGTGCCGACCGATCCCGCCTACGAACCACTTGCGGCACAGATGCATGCATGGTGTTCATCCTTGATCGCTCGCCAACAGCGCGCCGATCTTGCGGACGTTGTCGCCCACGGGCTGTACGCAGCACGTCGTTATGCGCGAGCTTATGCGGACGCCAAGAAGGTGGCCGGGTTGGTCGATTTCGACGATCTGATCGATAAGGCAGTCGGGTTGCTGGCCGACCCCGGCATGGGCGACTGGATTGCCTATAAACTCGATCAGGCAACGGATCACATCCTTGTCGACGAGGCGCAGGACACGAATTTGCGCCAATGGGACATTGTCAAAGCACTCGCGGGTGAGTTCTGGACGGGGGACGGCGCGCGCGGCGACGCGCTGCGGACGCTATTTACGGTCGGCGATTACAAACAGGCGATATTTGGCTTTCAGGGCACTGATCCGCAGTTCTATGCGGCAGCTGCCAATGACTTCGGCGAAGCCGCGCGGGCTGCTGGACGCAACCTGGCGCGGCTTTCGCTTGACCGCTCGTTTCGCTCGACGCCGCCAGTGCTTGATGTCGTCGATGCGTTGCTCGAGGAACTGGGTGAGGACGCATTCGGGGAGCAGGCGCTCGACCGGCATGAGAGCGCGAAGGGAGGGGCCGGGCGCGTCATTGTGTTGCCGCCTATCCGCACGACCGACGGTGACGACGAGGACGGCGAAGAGGGTTGGGTACCAACCGCAACGCGTTCGCTGGCCTCGGCCATTGCAAGGCAAATCCGTCGCTGGATCGACGACGGACTGGTCCTCGCGGCCAGAGGGCGCCCGCTCACACCCGGCGATGTCATGATCCTCGTCCGAAAGCGCGGTGATCTCGCTGCCTTGCTCGTCGCAAGGTTACAAAAGGAGGGCGTTCCCGTCGCCGGCGTCGACCGTTTGCGGCTTGCTTCGCCGCTGGCCGTCAAGGACTGCCTGGCGGCGATGCGCTTTGCAGTGCAGCCTAACGATGACTTGACGCTTGCCTGCCTGCTCGTTTCGCCGATCTGCGGGTGGACCCAGCAAGAACTTTATGACGTCGCGCATAGCAAGCGGCAGGGATCGCTTTGGGCTGAGGTTCGCGGGCAGCGCGACGACCCCGTTCTGAGCAAGCTCCTCAAAATGGCTGATTTCGTCACACCGTATGTCTTTCTCGAAACGATGCTTTCGGGCGAAATAGCTGCCCGAAAAAAATTGCTAAGACGTCTGGGTAACGAGGCTGCTGATCCTCTCGACGAACTTTTGAACACGGCCCTGCATTTCGAGGGTGAAGGTGTTGCGTCGCTACAAGGTTTCCTCGACTGGTTCGACAAAGGAGAGGACGAGATTGTACGTGACGCCGGCGGTCCGGGCGATGCCGTCCG
>JAYVVA010000420.1:0-2488 GCA_043787435.1 Sphingomonadales bacterium
CAACGTCAAACGGGCCGGTCTTGGGCGATGCCAACGAGATCGAGCTGCGAACTGAAAGCTTGAGCGGCGACGATTGGGTAATCGATCTGTAGTCAGCAATGATTTCACGATTTGCCTGGATTTGCCCAGTTGCCCGCTCGCGCGCGGATCGCTCGCCCCGCGGCACGGCACGGCAACGCTTTTGTAACCCCATTCGTTCTAAATCCACTCTCGTCGTGTGGGACACTGGAATGCCGCTCAATCTCAAACGTATCGCCAAATTTCCCCCGCGCGCGCCTCGCAAGGCGGTCGAATTGGATACCAATATGCTGTTGCCTGACGATCGCGAAGTCACAGTGAGGCTGACCAACATCTCGGCGCGAGGCTTTACCGCAATATCGAAGACTGCAATTGCGCCTGCGACCAGACTGGGCATCACCTTGCCGGGTTTCGGTATCAAGCGCGCTGAAGTCTGTTGGGTTTCAGCAGGGGAGTTCGGCGGGCGTTTCGAAACCTGCTTGCCAGCCCCGTTCGTGGACAGCCTTTAATCAAGGCACGAGTCCAGATTTAGCGGCGTACTTTGATTCGAGGGCGATCAGCATCGGCCCGTGTCGGGAGGCTTCACGCCTCGTGCATCGACCGCTGGCGGCCCCCGGGCCGTCGATACCGAGGGCTCTGCTGCGGGGCAGCCGCTTGCCGTCATGAAGAGCTTTCACTGAGCGCTCGTCGTCTCGCGAAAGACGTTCACCCTCCGCGCGCAAGACGCTCCCCGCACGGTCGGCCTCGACAGCGGACAATTGGGCTATCGAACCGTCTATCGACGTCGGTTACTGCCGATTGGTGCACGAGCGGGATCGGGCGCAGTTGCTCTCGAAGCCAGTTGGTGGTATGATTTCGGGTAGATGAGGGGCTAGCTCAATGGCAACTTTGGCTGCAGGCGTCCCAACGTTCCGTGGCTCGGACGACAGGTTCTTCTTGTTTGCCGCAATCGCGATGACCTTTGTCATGGTCGCCGGGTTCTCGACGCAGCTCGCAGCAGGTCGCTCGACGTTCTCCGCGCCCCTGCTCGTCCACGCACACGCAATCGTGTTCATGGGGTGGGTCACACTCTACCTGCTTCAGAATATTTTCGCGACAACCGGTCGATTGGCGCTCCATCGCCGCCTGGGCTGGATTGCAACTGGCTGGATCGTCGCCATGCTTTTCCTGGGATGTTTGGTTACGGTGGCAATGGTTCGTCGAGGCCAAGTACCGTTTGTCTTCCGCCCGCAGCACTTCCTTGTTTTCGATCCGCTGACCCTGTTTACCTTCGCGGGTCTCACAACTGCAGCGATCGTGATGCGGCGTCGGACTGACTGGCATCGGCGTCTGCACTGCTGCGCCATGTCGATGTTGCTTGGACCTGGCTTTGGTCGCTTGCTGCCCATGCCGCATTTGGTTCCATGGGCCTGGGAAGCATCTTTTGCCGCATCGATGATGTTCCCGATTGCTGGTGTATTTGTCGACCTGCGACGCGTCGGTCACGTCCACCCTGCGTGGCGCTGGGGCATCGTCACAATGCTCGGGTCGCTGCTTTTGATCGAAGTCATAGCATATAGTCCAATGGGCATGGGACTTTACGGCGCGGTTACTGCCGGGTCGCCAGGCGCGCTCGTGCCGCCACTGGAGTTTGCGCCCCCGCCCGTCGGTCGGTTGATAACGGGGCGCACGACTTCGCTTTAAATTTTAGTCAGGTCGGATCGGGACTGAAAACGAAGCGATGTTGTGAACGCGTACACAGTCGCTGTTTGACAGTCTTAATCGCGCGATCCCCCTGATCGGTTCATTTCGACTGGCCACGACCGCTTCTTGTGTACGTCACCGACGCGCGGCGGCATCGTGTACCACGCCCGATTTACGGCATATCACCAACCTGCGACCGCGTTATTTACAGACGCCGCCTATTGCAAATGAGAATGTGTCGCAATAAAGATTTAGCCGAGGGGAACGAATCAGTGGGTTTTGGAGTTGTCTTGGCGCTAGTATTGGCTGCACTGCCCACAATCGCGCTGGCGGCACCCGGTGTCGGAGACCCGGTCTACGGAGCTACAATTACAAAAGGCGTGACTGAATTTGAGGCGCGCTACGGACGCCTTACCGGCCGCGCGAATGACGGAGCCGACGGACTCGTCCTTGAAGCCGAACACGCCTTCTCAAACCGATTTGCGAGCGCAATTTTGGTAGAGACGGCGCGCGAAGCCGATGGACGAGGCGGCCTAAATTCGGCATCGATCGAAGCCACCCATACGGTTGGTCGCGTCGACGCCCTTGCGCTAGATGTCGCGATTTATGCCGAATATAAATACGGGTTTCGCGGCAATAGCGATGTTGTGGAAGGCAAACTGCTCCTCGAACATCGTGCAGCGACGTTCGATGCGCGCCTCAACCTGATTTCGGAACACGCATTGCAGAGTAGCGCTCCGATCGATCTCAGTTATGCGGCATCCGCCGACTGGGCTGTGATTGGTGA
>JAYVVA010000421.1:0-3490 GCA_043787435.1 Sphingomonadales bacterium
GGAAGCGTGCCGTATTCACGCTATAGCTGGTATGAAAAAAATGAGGGGATTCGTGATGTCACCGAGGACTTTACTGGGGCGAGTTACTAGTAAGGTTAATAGTATCTTCTTACTAGAGATGCCCCCAGTAAAGTCCTCGGGATAAGATGCCGTAAAATCTTGAATTTGAACGATCCCGGTTTTTTATCCTCCAGTAAAGTCCTCGGGATAAACCAGCAAAGTCCATGAATGCGGTGTGGACGGGTCCCAGTAAAGTCCACACCCGACTCGGCTCTGATGCGCGCGAGAAACCGGTTCAGTGTTGCGAGATTGTCTGTCATGCCGACGAGTCGAGTGACCATGCCATGACGCGAGCGCGCGCTGCTGACAGGTGGTCCTCACCTTCCTGGCAAGGGCTGAATGTGACGTGGCTTGTAGCGCACAACGTCGGTAGCTGGCCCAGTCACCTCATAGGTCGAAAAACGGCCAACTCGGGGAACGGACCAAAAACGCCCTGTCGCATTTGACTGTTGCCAATTAGGATCTGATGCTCTGGCGGTTGGATCGGAGAAGGCGATGTCTATGGTCGGCGCTTGGACGGAAGACGCGGAATTTTCTGCGCGCTGGAGCGTAGGCTTTGAGGATCTCGCACTTCTGAACGCCAAGGCTGTAACGACGCGTCTCGGCTTTGCCGCGCAACTCATGATGTATCGTGCGACAGCGCGTTTTGGCCGAGCGGCGAGCGATTTTTCGAATGCTGCGATTACGTATTTATCCGAACAGATAGGAGCGGCGCCTATCGATCTGGTAGACTATGACTGGGCTGGCCGGTCCGGCCGCCGCCATCGTTCTGAGATACTCGATTATCTGGGTTTGCGCCGTGCGCGGCAGCAAGACATGCGGGATGCAGCCGCGTGGACAGGATCTGAACTATGCCCGCTTGGGTTGTCGGCAGCCGAGATGATGGAGCGTCTTCTCGGCTGGTTCGTCGCGCGCAAGGTCGCCGGTCCTGACGAAGAAGTGCTGACGCCGCTGATTGTTACGGCTCGCCGTGCGTTCGAGGACAATGTGCTGCAAAGAATTGGTTCTTTTCTGTCACCTGAACACCGTCGCAGGCTTGACGCCTCGCTGGCCGATGAGGACGGAACAATGGGATTTTCGGGTCTGAAGGCCGACCCGGGCGAACCCAATCTCGACAATATACTGATTGCGGCGCGGCGCCTCGCCTTTGTGAAGGCGTTGGTATTGCCCAAGGCGGCTCTGCCGGATTTGGGTGACCCCATCGCGCGCATGCTCCGTCGTCGCGTTGTTAACGAGACAGCCTGGGCCATGCGCCGGCATCCGGACGATCGGCGCCATGCTCTTTACGCGCTTTTCCTGGCGCATCGCGAACGTGAGCTTACTGATGGGCTGGTCGACTTACTTGTCGAGATTGTCCACAAGATTGGTCGCAAGGCCAAGAAGCGTGTGGTCAAGGCGTTCACCACAGAGATCGAACGTGTCCACGGCAAGGAAGGACTCTTGGTTAAGATTGCCGAGGCCGCGTGCCTTCAACCTGAGGGCATGGTGCGTGATGTCGTCTTTCCAGCGGCTGGCGGCGAGGACGTGCTGGCGGCTATTGTAAAGGAACATAAAGCGTCGGGCGGTTTCGAGCGGCAGGTCCATAGGGTGCTGCGCGCCTCCTACCTGCGCCATTACCGGCGAATGCTGCCCGTTGTGCTCGGCGTGCTGGATTTCCGTTCCAACAATGCGGTGCATCGCCCGGTGCTGAACGCGATCGATTGGCTGCGCCGCACCGGCGAGGACAGCCGCCGCATTATCCGGCCGGAAGATGGTGTTCCACTCGACGGGGTCGTACCGCCAAAATGGCGCGACCTGATCCTGGAGAAGGACCCGGCGGGAGGCTTGCGGGTCAACCGCGTCAACTACGAGATCTGCGTACTGACGGCGCTTCGCGAGCGCCTGCGCTGCAAAGAGATCTGGGTGGTGGGGGCGGACCGCTATCGCAATCCCGACGACGATCTGCCGCAAGACTTCGAGACCCGCCGCGCCGACTATTATCGAGAACTCGGCCGCAGCCAGGACGCCAGCGCTGTCGTCGCCGGCCTTCGTGCACAGATGACCGAGGCCCTGCGGACGCTGAACACGAAGATGCCTCGCAATCCCAAGGTCAGGATACTGGAGCGGGGCAAGAATCGCATCTCAATCACGCCCTTCGAGCCGCTCCCCGCGGCGCCAAATCTGGATGCGATCAAAGCAGAATTGGAGCGGCGTTGGCCGATGACGGATTTGATCGATGTGTTGATGGAGACCGCTCGGCAAACAGGGTTTCTCGAGGAGTTCACCACCTCGGGGGATCGCGTCGTCTTGGACGACGACACGCTGCGCCAGCGCCTTGTGCTGTGTCTCTACGGCCTGGGTACCAATGCCGGCTTGAAGCGTGTCAGCGCGGGCACGGAGGATGCCAGCTATCCGGAATTGCTGCATGTCCGGCATCGCTTCATCCACAAGGAGGCGCTCCGCAGCGCCACGGCGTTGGTGACCAATGCCATCCTGGCGATGCGCGACTTACGCATCTGGGGTGAAGCGGGCTCAGCCTGCGCATCGGATTCGACCAAGATCGGGGCATGGGACCAGAACCTGATGGCCGAATGGCATGTCCGCTATCAGGGGCGCGGGGTCATGATCTACTGGCATATGGAGCGGCAGGCGACCTGCATCTATTCGCAACTCAAGCGCTGCTCCTCATCGGAGGTCAGCGCCATGATCGAAGGCGTGCTGCGCCATTGCACCGACATGGATGTCCAGCGTCACTATGTCGATAGCCACGGACAGAGCGAGGTGGCATTCGCCTTTTGCCACTTGCTCGGCTTCGAATTGGCGCCCCGACTAAAGGCAATCGCGCGACAAAAGCTCTATCTGCCGGACGCGGAGTTGCGCGGCACGCTCGATAATCTGGCCCCCGTTCTTACCCGGGTGATCGATTGGACGCTCATCGAGCGTCAGTATGACGAGATGATCAAATATACCGCCGCGTTGCGGCATCGTACGGCGGACCCGGAGGCAATCCTGCGCCGCTTCGCGGGGGCTGCGGTCCAGCACCCGACCTATGCGGCGCTCGCCGAACTCGGCAAGGTCATCAAGACAATCTTTCTATGCAGCTATATCGGCTCGGAGGAACTGCGTCGCGAAATCCACGCTGGCCTCAACGTGGTCGAGAACTGGAACGGCGCGCACAGCTTCATCTTCTTCGGCAAGGGTGGTGAGGTGGCCAGCAATCGCCTGGAGGACCAGGAACTCTCAGTGCTGGCGCTTCATTTGCTGCAGAACTGCCTGGTCTATGTGAACACGTTGATGCTGCAGCGACAACAAATCGTTTAACAAATAAAAATCGAAAGAATATGTTTACAGTAGAACAAATCAAAGCAGCTCATGGCAAGGTAAAATCAGGGGCAGACTTTCCTGCATACATTCAGGACATCAAAAAAATGGGAGTGACGCATTACGAAAC
>JAYVVA010000422.1:0-2933 GCA_043787435.1 Sphingomonadales bacterium
AGGACGGCAAGTTGGTCCTTGTTTATACGCCCGTCCTTGAAGGTTAGCGAGCGCGCAGTGTTTAGACCCAACACGGCGATTTCGTCGTTTTCGAACCAGGGAAAGAGCGCGTCGTCGATGTAATGGCGGTAGCGACGGAGGGGCGCCGCGAACCGCCGCACAATGTCGAAAAGGGGAATGTCGTGATTGCCGGGAATCACGAGCAGCGTATGACCTGCAGCACGCAAGCGGTGCAGAAACTGTGAGGCGGCTTCGAACTGGCGCACGCGCGCGCGTTGCGTAAGGTCGCCCGAGATGATGATCAGGTCCGGCCGCTGCTGGTTCAACCACAGCTCTGCACCAGCTACGATGAGAGGATCGTTCGCACCAAAATGCAGGTCGGAGAGGTGTGCAATAAGAGCCATGGTCTGGTAACGAGCGTTGGTAGCCGCAGTTCAACCGTTAATGAACAAAACTCTATTCAAGCTGTTACGGGGGCATGACAAATACTGCACTTCCCGTGCTGATCAACCGTGAGGGCGGCGGGGCTGCTTCTGCCGGGGCTGGCCTCTCGCAGTCTGTAACGACCGCGTTTTCCAGGACCGGCGTGCAGGCAGATATTCAAATGCTCGCTGCAAGCGAGATGAACCAGGCTATCGAACGCGCAGCCGCGAGCCATGCCCGGATTGTCGTTGCGGGAGGAGATGGTACGATCGCCTCCGCAGCGCAGTTGCTGACCGAAACCGACGTCGAGCTCGCGGTTCTCCCGCTTGGAACGCTGAATCATTTCGCACGTGATCTCCAGATTCCGTCGAGTCTCGATAGTGCGGCTGAGCTGGCCGCAAATGGTACGGCCTCGCCAGTTGACGTCGGCGAGGTCAACGATCGGCGCTTCATCAACAATGCTTCGGTTGGGCTTTACCCGTCAATGGTCAAGGATCGAGACCGCATTCGGCACGAGCATCACGTGCCCAAATGGCTAGCATCGCTTCCGGCCTCGTGGGCAGCCTTGTCGCGGTTACCCCGCCACCGAATGCGCATTGATATTGGAGGCGGTGGGGCACCAATCGTCACGCCGCTTCTGTTCGTCGGGAACAACCGCTATTCGCTGGAACGTGGATCTGTAGGCGCGCGTGAAACCCTCAACGCCGGCCTGCTTTCGATCTATGCAGTTTCGCGCACAACCCGTTTGGCACTGCTTTGGTTTGGCGTTCGAGCGGCTCTCGGGCGGGCAAGTCGAGCGCAGGACTTCGAGGTCGTGGGTGATTGCGAGGAAATGATCGTTCGATTGTCGCGGCCGAAAATCGAGATTGCCCTCGACGGAGAGGTGCATCGCCTGTCGCTACCGCTGAAATTCCGCGTTCGTGCCGGCGCGTTGAAGGTCGTACGCCCGAGCATCTGATCGAACGCTCTGGTCTTTGCGAAAATCGTCGTCGCTAAAGACAGCGCAGGCCATGGAGCCACCAAAAAACCGGCCGGTAATCTGCTTGCAGCACAAGCTTTCGGCGGGCGGTCCCGGCCACGCCACTGCGCAAATGGAACCATAGTTCGCAGGACCGGTTGACGGCGTGTATTGAACAGGAGGGTCAAATGGCAGAATATCGCAATGATGGCGATCGGGTTTACGTCGAAAAGAAGAACAACACCGGCAAGGTCGTGGGCGCAATCGTGGTGCTGGCGATCGTTATTGCAGGCCTGCTGTTCGTGACTGGGTTCTGGAGCGCTGACGTTTCGGGTGGCGCGCTGCCGAAGGTCAATGTCAGCGCCAAGGGAGGTGAGCTCCCGGATGTAACCTTGCACTCAAAGGAAGTCGTCGTCGGGACCACGAAGCAGACAGTGACTGTCCCCAAGGTGGAAACAAGGAAGACGACGATCGACGTGCCCACAGTCGGCTTAAAAGATAGCAGCAAGAATTAATCACGGTAGGATGCCCCGCATTTCGGGGCGGGGCATCCACGAATGCGTAGAACAAGTTCGGTTTTGCCATACGCTTTGCGATCAACCGATGGGACCTGCATCGCTGCGTTGTAAATTCCAGCCAGCCATTCGTCACGGGAAAAAGAATTGGTACGCCCGAGTCACTCCGCGTCGTCGTCTGTGGATGAGGCGCAGTCAGCGCTTCTCACCACGCCCAACCCCTATTTGGCCTTGGCGGCTTTCTTGGCGGCGTGATGATGTCCGGCCACTGCACCCGACGACGGCACCAGCCCTGGCATCGCCGTGGCCGACAAAATGGCCGGCGGCTGCACCAACAACAGCATCCTTTATCGTGCCTTTTGCAAACACCGGCGCAGTCCCAGCCAATAGCGCGGTGGCAAAACCGGCAGCAAGGACCTTACGCAGGAAAACATTATTCATCACGGTTCCCTCCTCAAACGCCCCCCCTTCCGACTGATCGTGGGAGTCGTCGGTGGGCTGTGAAAGCCTGAAGCGCAGGCAATCACGCAAAACTTGCATTCTGCAAGGCGTCAGGACTCACGCCACACCGAACCACAACCTTATCGGCTTTGCCGCATACCAGAACAAAGCTCGTGTCGGTCCCGATGTTGTCTGCTTGCTTCCCTCCAAATCGTGTCACGAGAGCCTATCCGCGAAATTTGAGTGGCACCGGGCACGCGGAACGATCGTCGGCGATGCGACGTTAACCATGTGGCGGCGAACAGGGATTAAAATGGTAACCGATATCGAAGTCTCCACCCTTTATTATCGAACAGAGCTTGGTCGCCAGCGTTGGCAACATGGGTGAGCGGCCGCCATTATGGTCTGTTCTTAATGACGCGGTTGCGGGCCCTGCGCCAAACCTCGGCAAGTCGATAAAGATACTGCCAACGCTGTAAAATAGTACGACACTTGCAAAAGGATGCCGGACGAATGGTCGATGTCGACTCTCCCCAAGCGTTCGATGAGCTCGCGGAGCGGCTGGCAGTCGTGCGGTCCGCATTGACGAATGGGTA
>JAYVVA010000423.1:0-2047 GCA_043787435.1 Sphingomonadales bacterium
GCGCGTCAGTTCCCCATCGCCTCGCTTGCATTTGCACGACGCCTCGTCTACCCGCCGCCTCTTCAACGACACCCGCTCAAGAATCGCCTGGCTGAAAGGGCTGCCAAGGCGACTTCAGGGACGTCATTCGAAAGGACGAAAATGCCCAAACTGAAGACCAAGAGCGGGGTGAAGAAGCGCTTCACTTTGACCGCGACAGGCAAGCTGAAGCATGGCGTCGCTGGCAAGCGTCACCGCCTGATGAGCCATAATGCCAAGTACATCCGCCAGAACCGCGGGACCAAGCTGCTTTCCGATGCCGATACGGCGGCGGTAAAGGCTTGGGCACCCTACGGTCTCAGGTAAGGAATTCGGTAGATGGCACGCGTCAAACGCGGCGTAACAACGCACGCAAAACACAAGAAGGTTCTTGAACAGGCGAAGGGCTTTTACGGCCGCCGCAAGAACACAATCCGTATCGCCAAGCAGGCGGTCGAAAAGGCGGGTCAATACGCCTACCGCGACCGCAAGGTGAAGAAGCGCAATTTTCGCGCGCTTTGGATCCAACGCATAAACGCAGCTGTCCGCATGGAGGGCCTTACTTATGGCCAGTTCATGCATGGGTTGAAGCTGGCCGGTGTCGAACTCGACCGCAAGGTCTTGGCTGACCTGGCGATGCACGAAGGCGCGGCATTTAGCACCATTATCGCGCAAGCGAAGGGCGCGCTGCCGCAGGCAGCATAATGCGTCCTGCGACGGATGCGCATTGGGCGTGAGCGGGTTGCCGCTTGCGCCCTTTTGCTTATGGGGCTGAGCATGACGACAGTTACTGAAATTGAGAGCCAGATCGCCGCCGCCGCCGATCTCGACGCGCTGGACGCTGTCAGAATTGCTCTCCTTGGCAAGGTCGGATCCATCAGCGCGCTGCTGAAGACGCTCGGCAGCATGACGCCCCAAGATCGCCAAAGCGAAGGGCCGCGGATAAATGGTCTGCGGCTTGCCGCAACCGATGGCATCGCGGCCCGCAAGGCCGCGCTCGACGGCGCCGCGCTCGACGAACGTCTTGCGATCGAGCGCCTGGATATGAGCCTGCCCAGCCCTGCCGCCCCGCGCGGTTCGGTGCATCCGGTCAGTCAGGTGATGGACGAGCTTGCGGAGGTCTTCGCCGACATGGGTTTTGCCGTCGCCACCGGCCCCGAGATCGAAAGCCAGTGGCATAACTTCACGGCGCTCAACATGCCGGAGACGCACCCGGCGCGCGCGATGCACGACACCTTTTATCTGGAAGCGGCCGAGGGTGAGGAAGCAAAGGTTCTGCGCACGCACACCAGTCCCGTACAAATTCGCACCATGACGTCACAAAAACCGCCGATTCGCATCATCGCGCCCGGGCGGGTGTACCGGTCAGACAGCGATGCAACCCACACACCCATGTTTCATCAGATCGAGGGACTGGTGATCGACAAGGGCATCCATCTCGGCCATCTCAAATGGACGCTTGAAACCTTTCTTAAGGCGTTCTTCGAGCGCGACGACATCGTGTTGCGCCTGCGCCCCAGCTATTTTCCGTTCACCGAGCCCTCGGTCGAAGTCGACGTGGGCTTCAGCATCGAAAAGGGCAGACGGGTGCTGGGAGGCACCGGCGACTGGATGGAGTTACTCGGCAGTGGCATGGTCCACCCGCGCGTCCTGATTGCGTGCGGCATCGATCCCGATGAATATTCGGGCTTCGCGTTCGGCGTCGGCGTCGACCGACTGGCCATGCTCAAATACGGCATGGACGATTTGCGTGCCTTTTTTGACGGCGATGTGCGGTGGCTGCGCCACTACCAATTTGGCGCGCTCGACGTCCCCACGCTCAGCGGGAGAGTCGGGGCATGAAGTTCACACTCAGCTGGTTGAAGGAGCATCTCGATACGTCGGCAACGATCAGCGAGATCGCTGGCGCGCTCAATGCGATCGGCCTTGAAGTCGAGGGAATCGAAAAACCGGCAGAAAAGCTGTCGGCTTTCCGAATCGCGCGCGTGCTGACCGCCGCCCCGCATCCCCAGGCCGATAAATTACAAGT
>JAYVVA010000424.1:0-2454 GCA_043787435.1 Sphingomonadales bacterium
GCGATAGCTTAGTAAATCAAGCGGCAATGAATTACAGGATTCATATGCGAGACCAGTCGCCAGTTAATCGTCAGCGTGTTTCGCGTACGCGTGCGGCCATCCTTGGGGCGTCCGTCCGGCTTGTGCTTGAACGCCGGTACGAGGCAATCCGTATCACCGACCTCGTATTGGAGGCTGGCGTTGGCAAAGCGACGTTCTACGAGCATTTCCAAGGCAAGAACGATGTTCTGATTGCCGCTGTGGAACCCGTTCTCCTCGCGCTTGGCACTGCAGCTTCAGGCCGAGCCGCTCGTTCGTACGTCAGGGAGATGGTCAGCCATTTATGGGAACGAAGATTAACAGGACGGCCCATTCTCAATTCTGGCACGGCCCCAATCATACAACGCCGCCTGGCGGGGATGGTGAGGGTTCACATCGAGCGTGCTGAAAGTCCCGGCTTCAAAACCTCGATCACGGCGACCGGGATCGCAGCGGCACAAATCGCGATGCTCCGAAGCTGGCTAGCTGGTGAGGTTAGTTGCACAGTGGAGGACGTCACTGATCGAATGATCGGCTGCTCTCGTCTCTTGGCCTAGCTCGTTTTTATTCTAAGTTCAGTAGGTACGGCGAAACGCGGCTTGTCATCGGAAGAGGTCCGCCTCTTCATGAAGATCGCTGCAAAGCTGACCGGCCGCTAACCACCAATGTCGGCCGTTGAGCTAGTCCGCCGATAGCGGTATTTTATGGGTTGACGACCTAAAGCCGCCAAACCGCGTTAGTGAGTTTCACAGGGGGCGATTTCAGCCCCAAATTCCATAGTGAACTTAGCACATTGATTAGCATGCCAGCGCAGTGTCATAATCTATAATACAATTATATCAGTATGTTATGATACTTTCTACCCGACTTAAAAGCAATTCGAAATCCAGTTCCGCAAGGAGTGTGGGTTCGATTCCCACCGCCCGCACCATCCATAATCTGCAGGCTCCAACAAACCCACTGCACGGGTGCTGGAACCCTGTATCGACGGATCGCTAGAGGTCGCAGGTCCCGCGCTTCGCCGCGCGAAATGACAAGCCGACGCATTGTCATGCTGGCATCGGCCATCCCGTCCGAGATGCCACCATCGCTATCGCCCCGTGTCGCAAAGCGTCATTTACAATGGGAGGACTAGCGCTCTATCCATCAACGTCGCGCGGGATCGTGATCGATAGATGGGCAATTTATCAATCATGTACCGGACGAGCGAATACGGCGTCCGTCGTACGCAGCGCATGACTAGTCACATGCTCACGATCGCAGCAGCGCATCGATCAGTCGCTCAATTTTGCCGGCTACGCCGTCGGCGACGAGCCCCCGCCGGATCAATCAGCGCCGCGTCGTCAAATGGGCGACCTCGGGCAGTTCGACTAAAGCCGCCACCTGTGTTTCTCGTAGCGCCGCTGCGGCGAGATCGACATGCAGCGCCTCGCCCGCGTCGAACGCGGGGATTGGCAACGTCCAGACGAGATTGTCGAAATCGCGCGGATCTCGCTGCCTGATAGCAGTCGCTCATTCATATCCGCGAGGGGCCGGCACTAAGGCTACTACTGGGTGTCAGCCACCTGGCAGTTTTCAGGCGCATCCTGCGCTTAGCTGCCTCTCCTATGATATCAAACGCCCTCGGATGCACACCTGAGACCGAGTGAATGGCGTCTTCACCACTCTAGTTGGAAGCGCAAAGCCACGACAATGGGGTCATCCTGCCAGCGTTCCCCGGGAGAGCTGCGCGATTTGTTCCAGTAGGCGGCGTAGGCCGTGCTGGGGTTACGCCAAATGCCGTCCCGAGGACGATACCGATGCCAGAAAACTCCACCGAAGCTCGCGACCATACCCTCGTCGGAGATGTCGCTTGCAGTGGCGCTTTGAAGATTTTCAAAGTGGGCGGAATGGACGAGCAACGTAGCGCGTGAGGCCCAGCGCGGCATCTGCATCGCCGGCATCCAGCGTGCCGAGCGTCGCGCCAGCTTTGGACCGAAGTGGCCTGAACCATCGCGAAATTGTCGCCAGCCATCCTGGCAAACCACGAACTCTGCTTTGCCGAGCGCGCAGAAGTGTTCGCGGCTTTGTCCTGCAGGCACTCTCCCAGGTGCGAACCGCTCTCGGACCCAAAGCCTATCCCCCGGTCGGCAGACGCCGAGCGCCGACTGCGCAAGGCGGCGATCCTGTGTTTTCCGGCCCGCGAGGATGCTTCGAATCGCGTCGATCTCGAATAGAATCGGAAATTTAAGGGACTGGGCAGCTGCTGAGCGCGGCGGCTGGACGCGCCTGGGTTGAAAGTTCAGCGGCATAGGACCGCTATAACCGTGCGCACACAACCTGCTCGGGTTGGCAATCCGGTTGCGGCACTGACGGTCAGCAAATCAGACCATCCCGATGAGCGATTTAGCTTTGCCGATCGCCTCGGCGTAATTCGGCGCGAAATGAAGTCCCCTA